>CAKQEI010000005.1 GCA_934230115.1 uncultured Prevotella sp.
ACGTTTTATAGTGTAACGGGCGGTCAATGGATCTTTGTATTAGACAAGAGTGGCAAGAAGGCTTATCGCCGAAAGATCACCATCGGTCGCCAGAATCCTCAGTATTATGAGGTGATTGAGGGCTTGGAGCCGGGCGAGCAGGTTATCGTTAGTGGTTACGAGGCCTATAAGGATAATGATGTATTAGTTTTTAATTAGTAGTGATTAGTTAGTAATGATTAACTAGTAGTGATTAGTGATAAATTGGGCTAACGCCCTTGAAACAGGATATTGATATGAATCATATTATTAACGCATTCAAGAATCTGCCTCGAAGAGGTCAGCACAACTTCGTGAAGATATTGTGTCTGGCGCTCGGACTGGCAATCAGTTCGGTGATTATCGCCGAGATTTATTTCGAGCAGACTTACGATACGTATTTCCCTGAATGGGATAGGACGTATCAGATATTTGAAGTGGGCAGCAATCAGGGCAAGACCATGACGTTCAACCAAACTTCAGGAGCTATCGCCCAAGGTGTAAAGCAATATGCGCCTATGGTGGAAGTTGCTACCAGTACCCACTGGTTCTATAACGATGCCCAATGCAAGCTGGAAGACCAGAACGTCGTGTCTGCCAATATCATAATGGCAGACAGTTGTTTCTTCGATGTCTTTCCGCAGAAGATGTTGGTAGGTAAGGCTCGCCAGATATTATCACAGCCCTTGTCTTGCATCATCGACTCGAAGACGGCAGCCACGATAGGCGGCAATGTGGTGGGCAAGCATTTCACGCTTCCCAATTATCCTGGTACTACCTTTACCATTAATGGCGTTTTCGAGGCTTTTCCTTGGGGCTCGTCCTTGCATGGCACGCAGATTATTCTGTCTATGTCCAGTGTGCCATACGTATATTCTTACGATGGCAGAGATAATTGGATAGGAAATGATAGCTATATTTCCTACATTCGGTTGGCAAGGGGACATTGTGCCGACGAACTCAAGCCTTACGTCGACAAGATGCGCCAAGACCATATCCCATTGAAGGAACTGAAGAAGATGGGAGCAGATTTTACCTTTGATTTCACGGTGTTGAGCGATGTCTATACCCATGACCCATACATAAAGATGATGAGCTGGATATTGAGCATCGTGGCCTTCGTGCTGCTCTTCACGTCGGTAATGAACTATCTGCTTATCATCGTGGGCAATCTTGTGGGGCGTTCTCGCGAGATGGCGGTGCGCAAGTGTTATGGTGCCAAACCTAAGAATATTCATGCCATCATCTTCTCTGAGGCATTGGTGCATGTAGGCTTGGCGGTGATTTTGGCTGTCATACTCGTATTCCTTTGCAAGGGAACTATTGAGAATTTCCTTTCTGCTCCGGTTAGTGCGCTGATTCTGAACAGGGGCAGTTGGATATTGGTGATGATTTGCCTGCTGGTGTTGCTGGTAGGCGGTCTGTTTCCGGGCTGGCTATACAACAAGATACCGGTGGCAAGTGCCTTCCGTGGTTATAACGAGAATCGCAACCGCTGGAAACTGACGTTGTTGGGCATACAGTTTGCTATCTCTGGACTGCTGTTCAGTCTGCTCTACATTATCAACAATCAGTATCAGCTGATGCTGAGCACCAATCCCGGCTATGATTACGATAATGTTGCCATCGTCTCGGTAGATGGTATCAATCGCGACCAGCGCAACCAGTGTCTTGCCGAAATCAAGCGAATGCCGAATGTCAAGGAGTGCTGTTCCACTTATCATATTCCACTCAATGGATACGGCAGAAGCGGAAATATGGTGCAAAAGCCTGGTGATGATACTAATACCTTCAACATCATGGATATGGAAGGTGTGGACGACAATTTCTTCAAGATGATGAACATCCCTATAGTACAGGGTACGTTCTTTACAGAGCGCAATGACAGTTGCCGTCAGGTGATTATTGACGAACGAGGTGCTGAGAAACTCATCAAAACGTGGCATTGGAAAGATGGCGTAGTAGGCAAGCAAATTACTTGTTCGGGACATGATGACGGTGTAAATCCACTCAAGCTGACGGTTTGTGGCGTGTGCAGGAATATCCGCTGGGGTGACATGTCGGCCGATGGCGACGATATGAAGGAGTTTCCTGTACTGTATTTCTATGCTGCCAAGACGGCTTATTTCATGCTTGTAAAGTTTAAGGATATGCAGGACGAATCGTTGTCGGAGCTGCAGCAGAAGATGCAGGCGATGTATCCGAACAATAAGGTCATCGTGAAGAGTTATGCCTCTGAACTGGCTAACCAGTATTCTTCCCAATTGAATTTCCGCAACGGAATTCTGGTAGCCGGCATCGTAACGATGATTATCGCCCTCTTCGGATTGGTGGGTTATACGAGCGATGAGGTGAACCGCCGTCGCAAGGAGATTGCGATAAGAAAGGTGAACGGAGCGAAGGTGAAAGACATTCTGCGCATCTTCCTGAAGGACATTATGAAGATTGCCTTGCCTTGCATCATAGTGGGCGACTTGGGGGCTTGGCTGATAGCCAGACAATGGCTGATGTCGTTCAGCGAGAAGATTTCGATCACACCTTTACTCTTTATCTGTGTTACGATTCTGCTGCTCGTCATCATCGCCCTATCAGTAATCATCAACTGCTACAAAGTGGCGAATAGTAATCCGGTGAAGTATCTCAAGGATGAATAAGTCTCCCACAAATTTAAGGGCGTATGCCCTAATTTAACATTCAACATTTCACACTTAACATTCAATATTAATATGCTTAAAATAGAGAATCTTTGCAAGTCATTCCGCACAGAAGATGTGGAGACTATAGCTTTAAATAAAGTGTCGTTCACAGTAGAAGACGGCGAGTTTGTAGCCATCATGGGACCCTCTGGTTGTGGCAAATCCACTCTGCTCAACATCCTTGGTTTGCTCGACAACCCTACATCGGGAAAATATTTCTTGGGCAATCATGAGGTGGCGAACCTTAAAGAAAACGAACGTACGGATGTGCGCAAGGGCGAGATTGGTTTTGTATTCCAGAGCTTCAACCTCATTGACGAATTGACTGTAGAGGAGAACATCGAACTTCCTCTTACTTACCTCAACATTCCGAAGGCGGAGCGCAAGGCAAAGGTGCAGGCGATTATGAAACGCATGGCCATCAGCCATCGTGCCAAGCACTTCCCTCATCAGCTCTCTGGAGGTCAGCAGCAGCGAGTAGCCATTGCTCGTGCCGTGGTATTCAGTCCGAAGCTTATCCTTGCCGATGAGCCTACGGGTAATCTCGATTCAAAGAATGGTGCCGAAGTAATGCGTCTGCTTACCGAACTTAACCACGAGGGCACCACCATCGTCATGGTGACGCATAATGAGCACGACGCCAAGATAGCCAATCGCATCATCCGATTGTTTGATGGACAAATAGTGGAGGTGGATGGCAATCAGCTTTAATGCTTCAGTTTCTTTTGATGGACGTGTGGCACTATGCTTCATTAGAAGACGAATGTCATAAATCGCTTGGTGTTATCCTCTTTCTGCTTCAGTTCTTCCTTCATTCTTTGCGTTGCCATTTTAAAGAAGAAGCGGATAAGATGCTCGTCGGTTGCTTCCGTGCGAATCATGCGGAGAGCGGAAATATATTCCTGACGGGCTTCGGTGGGGATGATGAGAAGAGGATGACTCAAGCGTAATAGAATATAGTTGCTGACGAGTCGTCCTGTTCTTCCATTCCCGTCACGGAAAGGATGGAGATATTCGTAGAATCCATGAAAGCGGGCTGAAAGTATCATAGGGTGAGCAGCGGCAGAAACGATGGCTTTTTCTGCAGATTCCAACAGCTTGGGAACTCTGGCGATGAGTTCTTCGTGATCGCCAAATACTGTATCGCCTGCAGCCATATCCGTGGTGGTGTATTCGCCAGGAATGGCTTCAGGAGAACGATAAGAAAGCGTATGGCATGTAACCCGTTTGTTGATTTCTTTCAGAAGACTCTCGTCAAGCGGATGCTTTGTGTTTTGCATCACGTACTCGAATGCGTCAAAGTGGTCGAGCATTTCGAAAGCCTCAAAAAGTGTCTTTCCCGTAGGAATCATCCCTAATCCTTTCTCCTTCAGTTCCCGCGTATCATCTACGGAGAATGAGTTGCCTTCAATGGCGCACGAATGTGTGGAGAAGAGTACTTCGTTGTATTTCACGTACTCTTCTCTATCCATTTTATTGATAATCGAGGTTTGATATTTGCGTCTCAACTCCTCGTATTCCTTGATTTCCTTTTCGAATGCCATAAACTTTTGCTTTTTGTGGTAACAAAAATACGATTTTCATGGAAAAGCCCCAAACTTTTCTCTCAAAAATTGGAAACTATCCTCGAAAAAGTGTAGCTTTCTTTGATTTTAATCCTCGAAAACCATTACTTTTGCAATCATCTGTACCAAGCTTAATCACAAGCCCAACACAGATGACAAAACAACAAGACAAGATGAAGAAGGTTATATTGTTTTTAGCTTTGATTTTGGCTCTGATTTTTTGTCCAGTCAATGCAGCCAAAAGGATGACAAGCATAGAGCCGGTAGGTGAGATTCCTTTTACAATAGGTGACGACGGACGCATTTATGTCACAGCATTTGTGAATGGTTCCGACTCATTGAACTTCTTGGTTGACACAGGTGCTACAACCATAACTCTGAACACTAACTCCAGAAAACTGAAAGGATTAATACACGAGAAAGATACGGTTGATAATATGGGAACCACTGGCTTCAATAAAGTTACAGCGAGCCATGACAACTCGCTGACTATAGGAACCATACAATACGACAAGGCTGAATGTGTGAATATCCCTTTCTCTCAAGACATGTGGGACGGTGTGTTCGGACTTAACGGACTTAGTGCGTTCAACATCGAAATCAACTACGACAAGCATAAGATATACTGCTATCCCAAAGACAGTGCGTTGGTGTTGATGTCTGAATCCTATGTTATTCTGCCATTCGTATATAAATATGATGTACCGTTTATAGAGATACCTATTAAACTCAATGAATCAACATACCGACTGCAACTCGAAGTGGACACTGGTTCCGACCGCATTATCGATCTTAGCACTACGTTCGTGAATAGAAATCGTCTTCTTGGCACAAAGAAGCCGTTTGCCATATCACGCATAACAAGCTCCGACGGTGGCAGCGGTGAACTGAAGAATGTCTATTTTGACGAAGTAAGGGTTGGACAGTATGTTCTGCCCAAAATTCCTGGAGCTTTTTCCACTCTTAATTCAGGTATGCTGAACGAGAAAGATGTAGATGGAATGATAGGCAACAACTTCCTGAAACGTTTCAATATGCTGATAGATTTCAAGAGTAAAAAGATGTATCTACAGCCTAATAATTTGATGTATACTCCTTTCTACGACTTTCTGGTGAAATAGAATGAGGCATATGTTAAGGGATGACGATGCGGAACGTAGTGATGCCTTGCGCTTTGTCTTGATGTAGCGAAAGGCTGCCTCCGCTTACTCGCATGATTTGGCGGGATAGGGAGAGACCGATGCCGCTTCCTTCGGGTTTAGTGGTGAAGAAAGGAATGAAGATGTGGTAGGCTATGTCGTCGGGGATAAGCCCGGCGTTGTTGCTTACGTCGATGATGATGGCTTCCTGCTCATTGGTGTAGGCATGAAGACGGATGGATGCTTTGGTTGTAGGCTCGGATTGTAAGCCATTAAAGGCTTCTACGGCGTTCTTCAAAAGATTTGTCACTACGTGCGAGATAAGGCTCTCGTCGGCATAAGCCAACAAGTCCTTTGGCGTTACTTCTATTTCCACTTCATGATTGCAAAGCATTGCCATACGTTCGAGGAACGGCTCCACATAGAAGAGGGCAGGTTGAGGCTGAGGCACATGAGTGAAACGGCGATAGTTGTTGACGAAAGCCAAGAGTTCGGTTCCGGTCTTGTGAATAGTTTCCAAGCCTTGCTTCAATTTTGCTTGCTCTGCGGATGCACTATCTGCAGAAGGCAGTTCTTGGCTACCCAATTCTTTCAGTAGGGTCTCGCTGAGTGAAGTGACAGGTGTGATAGTGTTCATGATTTCATGAGTGAGCACACGAATCAGCTTAATCCATGAGTCCACCTCTTGGTTGCTAAGTTCGTGGCTTACGTCGCTTAGGGCGATGATGCGCACATGCTTGTCCTTTAGCATGGCTTGCGTCTCATGCTTAGCCAGATGTTCATCCTTTAGTTTCTCTCTTACCTGA
The DNA here is from genome assembly GCA_934230115.1 of uncultured Prevotella sp. Classification (GTDB taxonomy): domain Bacteria; phylum Bacteroidota; class Bacteroidia; order Bacteroidales; family Bacteroidaceae; genus Prevotella. The sequence goes on from CAKQEI010000005.1 coordinate 6,225, forward strand.
TTGATGTGTGTGAGCACGTCGGCGTCGAGCAATCGGAGGGCAGCTTGGTTGTGCTGCAAGATATTGTCGTGGCTGTCTACTACCATTATGCCAGTGTCCACAGCATTCAATATCTGTTCGTAATATTTCTCCCGCTCCATCTGCTCTTCCCGTGTATGCTGCAGGAAGAGCTTTATGCGGTTGAGAGATTGGTGCAGAATATTGTCCTCCTTATTCCTCTTTTCTGTGGGAAAGTTGAAGGAGAAGTCGCCATTGTCAATGGCATCAAAAAGGAAGCGCACCTTCTTGATGTTGCGACGATAGTGGCGGTAGAGGCGAACATAGCCCACCACTGCCACGAGCAAAAGCACAATAATTATAACCTTATTAATATCCATACCCTAAAAAACTATTGGATTCTTCACTCTTCGTTCTTCCCTCTTCCCTTTAAATCCCGTATCGCTTAATCTTATTATAAAGCGTCTGTCGGGAAATGCCCAGTCTTGCTGCCACCACCGACAGATTGCCCTCGCATTCCTTGATGGTTTTCTCTATCATGCGGCATTCCATCTCGTCGAGTGTCAGCACCTCCTCCAATGGTTTCTCCCTTCTTGTCTGGTTTCCACCATCAATGTCTTCGGCAGCGATCATTCCACCATCCGACAGTATCACAGCTTTCTCGATGGCATGTTGCAGTTCGCGGATATTGCCATACCAAGGCAAACTGGTGAGTTTTTGTTCTGCCTCTTCCGAAAAGCGGATACACACCTTATTATATATATTGCCATATTGACGAAGGAAACGGTTGGCGAGCGGCACGATGTCTGCCTTTCTTTGTCGGAGGGCTGGCAATTCAAGGTGGATAGTGTTGATGCGATAGAGCAAATCCTCTCTGAAGTCGCCATCGTTCACCATCTGTTGCAGATTGCGGTTGGTGGCACATATCAAGCGTATGTCAATAGGTATCTGAGTAGAACCGCCCACTCTCACGATGCTTCTGCGTTGCAGGGCTGTGAGGAGTTTTGCCTGAAGACTATACGAGAGGTTGCCTATCTCGTCCAAAAATATTGTGCTACCATCAGCCAACTCAAACTTGCCTGGTCTATCTGTCTTGGCATCCGTGAATGCTCCCTTTACATGACCGAATAGTTCGCTTTCGAACAATGTTTCTGTAATGGCTCCCATATCCACTGGCAGCATCTTTTTCTCACTACGTGCAGACAAGCGGTGTATCTCGTTTGCCAATACCTCTTTGCCAGTTCCGTTTTCGCCCGTGATAAGGATGTTGGCATCGGTTGCAGCAACCTTTTCCACAATGTTTCTTAAATTGCTCATAACTTCGCTGTTGCCCCAGTACATCGTGCTATTTGAATCTTTGCCTCCATTCTTGCCCATGGCTTTGTCCGCAGCTTTATTCCTGTCTCTTGCCTCCAACAATGTACCAATCATCTTCTCGTTGTCGAAAGGCTTGACTATGAAGTCGGCTGCTCCTTCCTTGATGCCCGTTACGGCGAGTTGAATATCAGCATAAGCTGTGAAAAGCACAACCTCGGTCTTCGGACTGAGACTCTTGATTTCTCTAAGCCAATACAATCCCTCATTGCCAGAATTGATGCCACTCGAAAAGTTCATGTCGAGCAAAACCACGTCGGGATGTTCCTCCCTCAGTTTGGCTGGTATGGAGTTAGGGTTGGCTATGGTGATGATATTGGCGAATATAGAGTCGAGCAGCATCCTTACCGTAGTGAGAATGTTGCGGTTGTCATCAACAATAAGTATTGTTCCTTGTTTCTTTGTCATGATAATCAGTTTTCGGTCGACTCCATGTTCTCAATGAATATGGAGTCGTCCATTTCTGCAAGCGTTTTCTTCTTCTTGTTCTCCTTGGCACCGGCTTTCAGCAGGTTGCGTGCTGCAGTGATGATGCTTGCTCCGTTGTCGGCCGTGGTGATTTTAAGTTTGGCAATCTTCTTTATGGTGTCGTTCATGCTCGACTCCACATCCATGAATCTCATGCCGAAATCCTGCACACGGTCGATTACGCTGTTGGCAGCATCCATCATGGCTTGCTGGTTGCTGAGTTGTCGCACTTGAGTCCACATCATCTCCAATACGCGCAGGTTCATATACATTGTCTGCGGACCGAGAATCATCACGCCTTGGTCGTAGGCTTCGCGCCAAAGAGTGCTGTCGTTGAGCAAGGCAAGATTGAGGGCACCCTCGATGGGGACATACATTATGGCGAAGTTGAGGCGGTTGTAGCCGTTTGGCAGATACTTGGAATATTCCTTTTTGGCGAGCCGCTTCACTTGTGCCCTTACGCTGGCAATGTGCGACTTGAGATATTCCGTCTTCTCGGGAGTTCCGTCCTCGGCATTCATGTAGCGCTCGTAGTCGGTGAGCGACATCTTTGAGTCAACCACCACATGTCGGTTGTTGGGGAAATGCAGTATGAAGTCGGGGATAAGTCCCTTGCCATCGTCGCCTTTGGCTATGTTGCCAGCCTTGTCGCGAAGCGTCTCTTGAGTGTCAAACTGTTCGCCCTCCTTCAGTTCAAGGTCTTCAAGAAGCTGTTTCAGCTTCAACTCTCCGAAGTTGCCTTGCACCTTAACCTCTCCCGTTAGGGCACGTGTCAGCCGGTCGGCAGTCTCGCCAAGGGCGGCACTCTTCTGCATATTCACCTTGATAGTCTCGTCGAGTCGCGTGAGAGCCTCGCTCTGTTGTTCCTTCGATTTGTCCAAAGCCTCCTGCATGTCCTTAAGACTCTGCTGCAGAGGGTCGATAATCTTGGATACCTGCTCACGGTTTCTCTCGCCCAATTCCTCTTGTCTACGCTTCAGCACCTCCTCGGATGTGGTCTGCATCTGCTCCTTGATGAGCTTGAGTTGGTTTTCCACCTGCTCGCGGTTCATCTGTCTTAAGGCATCTATCTGCTGTTCGGCAGCCTCTTTGGCTTGGGCAAGTTGCAGTTCGGATGCTTCCTTAATCTGTTGGAGCTGCTGTTCGTGAGCCAGCTTTAGTTCGGCAATGCGCTTGTCTGAGGCATCAGCCTGGTCGGCCAGCATCTTGTCGCTTGCAAGTTTCTGCTCATTCAATCGTTTCTCGGCGTCTTGTTTTGCCTCTTCTATGCGTGCGTAGTAGTTCTGGGCTTGTGTTTTCTGCACGTCACGTTCGGACGTAAGGTTTTTTATTTGCTCTGCTTGGGTTGTAATGGTCTTCTCGCGAGATTTCAAGAGAACGGCCAATACAATCATGGCTATGGCAAGGATTGCGATAACTATATATTCCATTGATTGATGAAGTGTTGGGTGATGAAAGAAACAAGGCATCTCTCTGTTTGTCGACAGTGGGATGCCTTGGAGTTAGTTCTGCAGATTATACGTAAGTTTCAAGGAACTTCAATGTTCCCTCAACCTTCAGAGTCTCTGTGGTTGCCGGAACAAGAAGACTTTCGCCTGCGGCAAGCTTGATGGTGTTGCCCTCGTTGTCGGTGATGGTGCCTTCGCCCTTAAGACCGATGAGGATAACGAAGCTGTCAAGCTCAGAGTAGTCGAGAGTCATAGGCTCGTCGAGATCATACACTGCTGTGCAGAAGTAAGGACACTGCACAAGGCTCACGCCCTGGTTCTTGGCAGGAGTGTATTCTGTGCGGTAGTTGCTCTCAACATTGTAGTTGATGCACTCGGCAGCCTGCTTGGTGTGCAACTCGCGGTAGTTGCCGTTCTTGTCCTTGCGCTTGAAGTCGTAGATGCGGTAGGTGACGTCGCTTGTCTGCTGAATCTCGGCGAGGAAACAGCCGGTGCCAATAGCGTGTATACGTCCTGCTGGCAGGAAGAAGCAATCGCCTTCCTTCACGTTGTAGCGGTCGATGGCATCAACGATAGTGTCGTTGGCAACCATGTCGGCATACTGAGTAGGAGTGATAGGTTTCTTAAGACCGCAGAGGAGAGTTGCGTCCTTGTCGGAGTCGAGCAAGTACCACATCTCGGTCTTGCCGCGCTCCTTGCCCTGACGCTTGGCTATCTCGTCGGTGGGATGAACCTGTATAGAGAGGTCCTGACGGGCATCAATAAACTTGATGAGCAATGGGAACTCGTTGCCAAAACGCTCGTAGTTGTCCTTGCCTACGAGTTTCTCCTTAAGTTCGGCAACAACCTCGTTGAGTTTCTTGCCGGCATACTCGCCATTGGCAACAACAGTCTCGTTGCCAGGCACGCCAGATATTTCCCAGCTTTCGCCTACATTCTCCTGCACTGTGTTGAGGTGCTTGAACGGAATAATCTTTTCGCCGCCCCAAATAGTTGATTTGAGGAGAGCGTTAAACTTCATTGGTTCCATGATTTGTTGTATTTAGTTATTGCAATCTCTTTAGAAGAGTGAATTAGTTTTCTTTCCAGAATTGCGGGGTGAATATCACGAGCACGCTGAATATCTCAAGACGTCCGATGAGCATAAGCACCGAGCATATCCACTTAGCTGCCGCTGGCAACTCGCTCCACGACATTGTAGGTCCGATTTCTGTACCGAGTGTTGGTCCCACATTTCCCAATGCACTTAGGGTGATGGTTATGGCGTTGGTGTTGTCAATGCCCATAGCAATCATCGAGAACGAGCAGAAGAGGCACAGAATGAGATAAGTAGACAAGAAGGCGAGCAGCGTGACGCGCTTGGATGAAGGCACATTGGTGCCGTCGACACGCATTGGCAGCACGGCATTGGGGTGAAGCATCTGTCGGAACTCATTCTTTATTATATTAAGCAACATCACACAGCGGATGCACTTGAATCCACCACTGGTAGAGCCGGAGCAAGCTCCGAAGAACATGCAAACGGCAAGCACCACCCATGTCACGTGGGGCCAAACGGCAGGGTCGTCGGCAAGCAAGCCCGTTGTGGTGATGAAGGATACCACGTGGAACAAGCTGCTTCGTATGGCTGGCTCAAGCTCGTAGCCGTTCTTCCACATAAGCTCAAAGGCTATGAATCCTGAGAAGAGGAGCACTATGAGCAGATAGAATCGGCATTCGGCACTCTTGAGCAATGTGCTGAGCTTGCGCTGCGACACAGTGATGTAGAGCATCGTGAAGTTGACACCCGAAATGAAGCAGAAGAAGGTGACTATATACTGCACCACTGGAGTGAGATAGCTGTAATCGTTGTGTGTGGCAAATCCGCCGGTAGCAGCTGTTGTGAAACTGTAGTTTATGCTACTGAAAATATCCATTCCGGCAAGCCACATCGATGCAATGCACAATACTGTGATGCAGATGTAGACCACCCAAATCCACTTGGCGTTGGTACTGAGGCGAGGGTGCAGCTTTGTCTTTATTGGTCCGGTGGCTTCGGCAGCAAACACTTTCACGCTACCGCCTACGAGCGACGGCAACAGGGCTATGGTGAAGAACACTATTCCGAGTCCGCCTAACCATTGAGTGAACGAACGCCAAAACAGAATGCCGTGGGGCAGGGCTTCCACATTATCTATAATAGAGGCTCCGGTGGTGGTGAATCCCGACATGGTCTCGAAGAAGGCATCTGTGAAGGAGTGGAGATAGCCGCCTATGAGAAAGGGCAAAGTGCCGAAGAGCGAGAACACCATCCACGTGAGTGTCACCACAAGGTAGGCATCGCGTCGGGAAAGAGTGTTGTCGCATTTTCTTCCCAATAGGCGTAGCACCAGTCCGGTGCCGGCTGATATTGCCACAGAGCATACGAACGAAACGAGGTCGTCCTCATGATAGTAGACCGACACCCCGAGACACACCATCAGCATCATCGCTTCGATAAAGAGCAACGACCCTATAATCTTGTAAATAAGTCTGAGGTTTATCATAGGAAGAGTTTTTCTATCTTCTTCATGTTGATGTTATGGCAGAACACCATTACGGAGTCGCCCGGGTGAATCATCGTGTTACCAGACACGAGAAATCCTTGCCCGTCGCGCACGAGTCCACCAATGGTCATTCCCTTTGGCAGACCAAGGTCTTTCACTGGCTTGCGTGTTATCTTGGAGCCTTCCGAGGGGATGAACTCAGCCACATCGGCATTGGCTGTCATGAGAAATCGCACGTTGTGCACGTTGGCATCGAGCATCATCTGGTAGATATGGCTCGCAGCTATCGACTTCTTATTGATAATGGTACCAATGTCAAGGCTCTCGGCCATGCTCACATAGTCGATGTTCTCGACCATAGCAACAGTCTTGCGCACTCCCATGCGCTTGGCTGTAAGGCAAGCAAGTATGTTTGTCTCGGCGTTGCCGGTCAATGCCACGAATGCTTGGGTGTTCTTAATACCTTCTTCTATAAGTAGTGAGAGGTCGCGCCCGTCGCCGTTGATGATGAGAGCCTTGTCATTTTCAAGTATAGAGTTAAGACGTTCGCATCGTTGCTCGTCGGTCTCGATGATTTTCACGTCCATATAGCTTGGCATAGTCTTCACTGTGCGCACGGCAGTGGCACCTCCACCCATTATCATCACGTTCTTCACGTCGACATAATGTTCCTTGCCGACAATCTTGCGGATATAAGGAATGTATTGCTTTGTTGTCATGAAGTAAGCCATGTCGTACATCTCCAGGCAGTCGTTACCGCCAGGGATGATAGTGTCGCTGCCACGCTTGATGGCAACTATGTGGTAAGGATCCTCAGGACCACAAATGTCGCGCATTGGTCGGTCGAGTATTGTGCACGACTCTCTCAGTTTCACGCCGAGCATTACAAGTGCTCCGTCGTGCACGTCCCAACGTTGTCTTACCCACGACATTTTCAGTCCGTTGTTGATGTCGGTGGCTGCAAGCAGCTCAGGATAGATGATAGAGCTGACGCCAAGTTGTGAGAAAAACTCCTTGAGCTCAGGTTCTATGTATTCTGCATTATCTATTTTCGCCACAGTCTTTTTAGTACCGAGGGCCTTGGCAAGTGTGCATGATGCCATGTTTTGGCTCTCGTCGGGAGTAACGGCTATGAATAGGTCGGCATTCTCTGCTCCCGCCTTCTTCAGGGCCTTAACGCTTGTCGACGAAGCCTCCATAGTAAGAATATCCACATCAGAACCGATGCGTGATAGGCGTTCCTCGTCAGAGTCCATCACCACAATGTCGTCGTGCTCGCGTGAGAGCAGTCGGGCTAGGTGGGTTCCGATGGCGTAGGCACCTGCTATTATTATTTTCATAACAAGATTGATTTTTTTATTGACTCAATGTCTATGCCAGCTATCTGTTTGAGTTGGGCTACTGTTCCGTGTTCGATGAAGGTGTCGGGCAAGCCTATGCGCTCCACTTTCACGTCTTTATTATTGTCGCTCATCCATTCGAGCACGGCTGATCCGAAGCCACCAGCCCGCTGTCCGTCCTCTACAGTGACGATGCGCTTGAATCGTTTCGCAATATCTTCGAGCAACTGAGTGTCGAGAGGTTTGCAGAATCGCATGTCATAGTGGGCGATGCTCATGGGGCAACCGTCGTCGTGTAGCTGGCTAATGGCCTTCTGCACGTCGTTGCCGATAGGTCCGTAGCTGAGTACTGCCACGTCGCTACCCTCGCTTATGCAGCGAGCCTTGCCAATCTCAATCTCTTCGAAAGGACATTTCCAGTCCTCGCCCTTGACGCCTTTGCCTCGCGGATAGCGTATAACCACAGTGCCTTTGCCGGGCAGCTGTGCCGTGTACATCATGCGTCGCAGCTCTTGCTCGTCCATTGGTGAGCAGAGAGTGAGGTTGGGCACTGGGCGCAAAGCTGCAATGTCAAACACTCCGTGATGGGTAGGTCCGTCTTCGCCAACGAGTCCGGCTCGGTCGAAGCAGAACACCACTGGCAGATTGAGTATGGCAGCATCGTGTATGATATTGTCGTAGGCGCGTTGTGCAAACGCGCTGTAGATATTGCAGAATGGCATCAGTCCGTCCTTTGCCATGCCGCACGAGAATGTGGCAGCATGACCTTCGGCAATGCCAACATCGAACACTCGGTCGGGCATAGCCTTCATCATGATGTCCATAGAGCATCCGGTGGGCATGGCAGGAGTTACGCCCACGATGCGCGGATTGTTTTGCGCCAGTTCGAGCAGAGTCTTGCCAAACACCTCTTGGTATTTAAGAGGGTAGGGGTCGCCTTTGTCTGTCAGGCGTTTGCCGGTATCGGGGTCGAACTTTCCAGGTGCGTGCCATATTGTGGCATGCTCTTCGGCAGGCTTGTAGCCTTTGCCCTTGATGGTGTGAAGATGCAAGAGCTTTGGTCCGCGCATGTCCTTGAGCTGTTCAAGAATGCGCACCACCTCGCCCACATTATTGCCATCGAATGGTCCGAAGTAGCGTATGTTCATGCCCTCAAATATATTCTGCTGGTGGGCAAGAGCCGATTTCAGGGCATTGTTCAAGCGTATGAGTCCCTTGCGGCGGTCGTCGTTGAGGTAGCCTTTTGCCCGCAGCCATTGTGAGGCACGGTCGCGCAGTCGGTTGTATGTGGCATTTGTGTCGAGGTTGAGCAGGTATTTCTCCATACCTCCCACGGCACGGTCGATACTCATGTCGTTGTCGTTGAGCACTATGAGCAGGTCATTGGGCGAAGACGACACGTTGTTTAGACCCTCGAATGCGAGTCCTCCCGACATGGCTCCGTCGCCAATTACTGCTACTACATGACGGTCTTCGCGTCCTGTCTTGCGTGCGGCGACAGCCATACCGAGTGCTGCGGAAATGGAGTTGGATGCATGACCGCAGGTGAATGTGTCGTATTCGCTCTCTTGGGGTGATGGGAACGGACGCACACCATGAAGCTTGCGGTTGGTGCAGAATGTATCCTTGCGGCCTGTGAGTATCTTATGGCCGTAGGCCTGATGGCCAACGTCCCACACAATACGGTCATCGGGGGTGTTGAACACGTAGTGTAGGGCCACAGTGAGTTCTACCACACCAAGCGACGAGGCGAAGTGACCAGGGTTCTCGGCAAGTTCCTCTACAATGTCGCGGCGCAGTTCGGCGCACAGTTCCGGCAACTCCTCCACGCTAAGTTTGCGCAGGTCTTTCGGATACTGTATCTTGTCTAAAAGTTCTAATTTGTCGTTGTTCATGAAACTACATTTGAGAGTGCAAAGCAGTATGGCGGTTTTCTGAACGTGCACACCGACTTATGCAATATGCAAAGTTAATGTAAATCGATGAAAGCACAAAAAAATAAAGCAACATATTTCAAAAGCAATAGCAAGGGATTGTGAGGTTGTGGGTTTTATTTAACGAAAATGTAACATTTTGGAAACACATATAATAATCATAATATGTATCTTTGCATTGAAATAAGGTTTGTAATAATTGCTACAAAGAGAAAATGAAATATTAAGAGATATGAAACAGAATCAGCGAATACTTGTTGTGGACGACGAGCAGGACTTGCTCGAAATCCTGAAGTTTAATCTTGAGACAGAGGGCTACGAGGTTGCAACTGCTTCCTCGGCAGAGGAGGCCATTGAGATGGACATTGCCTCATTCGACTTGTTGCTTCTTGACGTAATGATGGGTGGAATGTCGGGCTTTGCCATGGCGCGCAAGCTTAAGGAGAATCCATTGACTGCCAACGTGCCTATTATATTCCTCACGGCACGCGATACAGAGAACGATACCGTGACTGGCTTCAACCTTGGTGCCGACGACTATATATCCAAGCCTTTCTCTTTGCGTGAGGTTATGGTGCGTGTGCGTGCCGTGTTACGCCGCACTGCCACTCCCGATCCTGAGGACGAACCGCAGGTGTTGTCTTATCAAGGTATTGTGATGAACCTCGACAAGAAGACCGTCAATATCGATGGCGAGGATGTTCCGTTCACTAAGACTGAGTTTGAATTGCTTCATCTCCTGCTCGACGAGCGTGGACGAGTGTTCTCGCGCCAGGAACTTATCGAGCGCATTTGGCCTAAGGATGTGCTTGTGCTCGACCGCACTGTGGACGTGAACATCACACGATTGAGAAAGAAAATAGGACGTTTTGCCAAATGTATTGTCACACGACTTGGCTTCGGCTACTATTTTGACGCTTAAACATAAGCCTCGTCATAAGGCACCGTATTATTAATCAATGGTTCTTGATTCCTAAAGTCCAATTTTTATGAGAATATCCGTAGGAACAAAGCTTTACATGAGTGTGCTTTCTGTCTTCCTTGTCTTTGCTGTGTCGTTCATCGTCTTTCAGCAAAAGCGAGAGAAGCAGTTTAAGGTGGACACTCTCAACCTGAAGTTGCAGGACTACAACTCGCACATGGAGGAATATCTGCGTCTGTTTCCCGATCGTTCGGAGCAAGCACTCGACCGTTATGTTCAGTCGCACTATATTCCACATCTGCGTGTCACACTCATCAATCTTAGTGGCAAGGTGATGTATGATAGTGAGCTTAAGGACTATTCGCATGTTGCCAACCATGCTTCGCGTCCAGAGATAGTATCGGCATTGCACAATGGAGCAGGCTCTACCGTAGAACGTAACAGTAAGACTCTGAAAGGCGATTTCTTTTATTCGGCTACTTGCTTCCCTAAAGACTCGCTCATCATACGTTCGGCTCTGCCCTATACAAGCGACCTTTCGAAATCGCTCAAGGCCGACCAGCATTATATATGGTTTGCTGTAGCCACGATGTTGTTGCTTACGATAATCCTCTATCGTTTTACGCGTCGTCTTGGTGACAATATACAACGCTTGCGCACCTTTGCTTCGCGTGCAGATCATGGAGAGTCGCTCGACACCGAAGATCTTGTTGGCTTCCCATCTGATGAACTTGGCGAGATAGCTGAGCGTATTATCAAAATCTATAAACGCTTGCAGACCACTCGCCAGGAACAGGACATTCTGAAACGTCAGCTCACGCAAAATATTGCTCATGAGCTTAAGACTCCTGTGGCGAGCATTCAGGGTTATCTTGAAACTATCCTCGACAATCCAAATATCAATGATAGTATGCGGGAGCAATTTCTTAAGCGTTGTTATGCACAAAGCCAGCGTCTCACATCATTGCTCCAGGATATATCTACACTCAACCGCATGGACGATGCCCCTGATATGATTGGCACTGAGGATGTGAACATTTCGGAGATAGTGGCAAATATTCAGAAGGAGACAGCATTGCAACTGCAGCAGAAGCAAATGTCTTTCGTTAATAAATTGCCCAATGATGTTATGGTGAAAGGTAGCCCAAGCTTGATTTATAGTGTTTTTCGCAATCTTACGGATAATGCTATCGCCTATGCTGGTATGGGCACAACCATAACTCTTACGGCTCAGCCAATAGAGAATATTGACGAAGAGATGAAGTCGCCTAAATGGCAATTCACATTTAGCGATAATGGAGTGGGAGTGCCAGTGGAGCATCTGCCGCGACTCTTCGAACGTTTCTATCGTGTTGATAAGGGACGCTCACGCAAGATGGGCGGAACGGGTCTTGGACTTGCTATTGTCAAGAATGCAGTGTTGCTGCATGGAGGCACGATAAGAGTGGTCAACAACTTCAACGGTGGCTTGCGTTTCGATTTTACATTGTAGTTTTGTTTTGCTGCCTATAGAGTAAAATTTTCCTGGGCAGAGCAATATTGTTCCGTGACATGGGATGTTTATCCGTATGTCACGGAACTTGTTTTTGTATCCGTAATGTGTGAGTGTTGGTCTGCATAATGATTTGAATAGTTACAGAACGTATAATGACAAATAAAAGTTGTTAAATGTTTAGTACGTATGTGCTATATTATTATTAATGTAAGTAACTTTGCAGCGGAAAACTTGCAGGGATTGTTTAGTTTTCTGAATGATTAGCAAATTAGTGATAACTATTCTATATAATAATGTAAAGCGAAATAAATATATTAGTTAAAAATAGGTATGAATAAAACAAAGATTTTATTGGTTGCAGCATTGACTGCAGTGCTCGCCTCTTGTGGTGGCGGCAAGAGTGGCGGAAAGCCCAACTTCGGCGACAATGAGTATGCCGTACGTACTGTGCAGGGTCAGAATGCCGACCTCCAGACCACTTATCCCGCAACAATCAAGGGTGTTCAGGACGTTGAGATTCGCCCGAAAGTTTCAGGCTTCATCACAAAGCTCTGCGTTAAGGAAGGACAGCAGGTTAAGGCAGGTCAGCTCCTCTTCGTTATCGACAATGTGACCTATGCTGCCGCAGTACGCCAGGCTAAGGCTTCTGTGAATGCTGCCAAGGCTCAGCTCAATACTGCCCGCCTTACATACAACAACTCTGAGAAGCTTTTCAAGAACAATGTTATTGGTTCTTACGAGCTTCAGTCTTCTAAGAATGCTATGGAGAGCGCAGCTGCTCAGTTGGCTCAGGCTGAGGCTGCTTATGTATCGGCTAAGCAGAACCTCAACTTCTGCTTCGTGACAAGTCCTGCCAATGGTGTTATCGGCGACCTGCCTTACCGTGTGGGTGCTCTTGTAAGCGCTTCTTCACAGCAGGCTCTTACAACTGTTTCAAACAACTCTACTATGCAGGTTTACTTCTCAATGACCGAGAAGGACCTCCTCGACATGACCAAGACAGCTGGCAACATGAACTCAGCTATCTCCAACTATCCGGCTGTTAAGCTTCAGCTTGCCGATGGTTCTATCTACAATCATCCGGGTAAGGTGGCTACTGTGAGTGGTGTTATCGACCCAACTACTGGTACTGTGTCTATGCGTGCCGACTTCCCCAACCCTGAGCGTGTGCTCAAGACTGGCGCTTCTGGTTCTATCGTAGTTCCCCACACTGCTACTGGTGCTGTTATTATTCCTCAGGACGCTGTTGTTGAGGTTCAGGACAAGCACTTCGTTTATATTGTTGGCAAAGACAACAAGGTGAAGTATACTCCTGTAACTCTCAATCCGCAGAACGATGGCAAGACTTACATCATCACTTCAGGTCTTAAGGTTGGCGACCGTTTCGTAGTAAATGGTGTTTCTTCACTCCAGGATGGTATGGAAATCAAGCCAGTAACAGAGGCTCAGTATGCCGAGAAGCTGAAGAAGACAGAACAGTTGGGTGAGGCTCAGGGCGACCTTAGCAAACTTAAGAAGGCTTTTGGAAAATAAATTTTGAGTTTTAAAGTATGAAATTAGATAGATTTATCAAACGCCCGGTGCTTTCCACGGTGATTTCAATCCTCGTGGTTATTCTGGGTGTACTTGGATTGGTGTCGCTGCCTATCGAGCAGTACCCTAACATGGCGCCTCCTACCATTATGGTGCGTGCCGCCTATTCCGGTGCCAACTCCCAGACTGTACTCAACTCTGTGCTTGCACCGCTTGAGGAGTCAATCAATGGTGTGGAGGGCATGACCTATATGACCTCTTCTGCTACCAATGATGGTTCGGCTTCTATCACCGTATTCTTTAAGCAGGGTATGGACCCTAACATGTGTCAGGTGAACGTTCAGAACCGTGTGTCGCAGGCTTCGGCTTTGCTGCCTGCCGAGGTTACCAAGGCTGGTGTGACTGTTGCTAAGCGTCAGTCGTCTACCGTTATCCTCTTCGGTCTTACAGCCGACGACGACCGCTACGATGACGAGTTCCTTACCAACTACGCCAACATCAACGTCATTCCTGCCATCAAGCGTGTGAATGGTGTGGGTGAGTGTCAGTGCTTCTCACAGAAGGACTACACTATGCGCCTTTGGATTGACCCAGTGAAGATGAAGAGCTACGGCTTGATTCCTTCCGACCTTACCGGTGTGCTTGCTCAGCAGAACATCGAGGCTGCTCCTGGTTCAGTGGGCGAGTCTTCCGACAATCAGTATCAGTATACATTCCGTTATAGAGGCCGTCTGCAGACTCCTGAGGAGTTTGGCGACATGATTATCAAGTCTACTCAGGACGGTCAGACTATCCGTGTTAAGGATGTGGCACGCGTAGAGATGGGTGCCCTCTCATATACTGTAGAGTCAAAGAACAACGGCAAGTCATCTGTAACCATGATGGTTACCCAGACCGCTGGTTCTAACGCTACTGAGATTGCTACCAACATCAAGAAGCTCCTCAAGGAGCAGGAGGCTACAATGCCACCGGGAATCCACTTCGACATCATGCAGGACGTTACAGAGTTCCTCTTCGCCTCTATCGAGGACCTTATCAAGACCCTCTGCGAGGCATTCGTCCTTGTGTTCATCGTGGTGTACATCTTCCTTCAGGACACACGCTCAACACTTATTCCGTTGATTGCCGTGCCTGTGTCGTTGGTTGGTACATTCTTCTTCCTCTATGTGTTTGGCTTCTCGCTCAACTTGCTTACACTTGCCGCCCTCGTGCTTGCCATTGCCATTGTGGTCGATGATGCCATTGTGGTTGTGGAGGCCGTCCATGCCAAGCTCGACCTTGGCTACAAGTCGGCCAAGCTTGCGTCTATCGACGCCATGAACGAGATTTCGGGAGCCATCATCTCTATTACCCTCGTTATGGCATCAGTGTTTATCCCAGTGTCATTCATGGGTGGTACGTCAGGTGCATTCTACCGTGAGTTCGGTATCACTATGGCTATCTCTATCATCATCTCGGCTCTTAACGCCTTGACACTTTCTCCGGCTCTTTGTGCTATCTTGCTTAAGCCGAAGGATGAGGAGGGCAAGGAGCGCAAGATGTCAATGGTCGACCGTTTCCACGCATCCTTCAATGCCGCTTATGGCAAGGTGCAGGAGAAGTACACCAAGGGTGTGCGCCGCCTTGTGGAGCGTCCTATCATCGCTATCGCTACTGTAGTTGTTGCTATTGCTGCAATGGCTGTGCTCATGGGTACTACCAAGACTGGTCTTGTGCCTGACGAGGATACCGGTACTGTATTCTGTACTGTTTCTACACCTCCGGGAACTTCAATGAAGAAGACCAATGAGGTGATGGACCAGGTAGACCGTATGCTTGCTACCAACCCTGCTATCGCCAGCCGTATGCGTATCACTGGTTACAACTTCATTGCTGGTCAGGGCTCTAACCAGGGTACGTTCATCATTAAGCTCAAGAGCTTCGAGGAGCGTCAGAAGGATGAGGGACCGCTTAAGTATATCGGTGTTCACAACCTCGGTTCTACAATGGTGCTCGGTATGATTTATAAGCAGACTGCAGCCATCAAGGGTGCCCAGATTCTTGCCTTCCAGCCACCTATGGTGCAGGGCTTCTCTGCAACCAACGGTATGACATTCTCTATGCAGGACCGTACTGGTGGTGATGTGAACAAGTTCTTTGACATTACTCAGAAGTATATCGCAGCCCTCAACGAGCGTCCGGAGATTTCGAACGCCATGACCTCGTACAACACCAAGTATCCGCAGTATAAGATTGATGTTGACGTGGCCAAGTGTAAGCAGAGCGGCATCGACCCGTCTGCAGTGCTCTCGACAATGCAGGGCTACTATGGCGGTATGTATGCGTCTAACTTCAACTCTTACGGTAAGCTCTATCGTGTATATATTCAGGCTCCGCCTGAGGCACGTGCCGACATCAAGAGTCTCGACAATATCTATGTGCGCACATCGGCTGGAGCTATGGCTCCTATCAAGGAGTATGTCAACCTTAGCCGTGTGTATGGTCCGCAGGAGATTGACCGTTTCAACCTCTTCACATCTATCAATGTGAACGCTTCGGCTGCTGAGGGCTACTCTACTGGTGATGCTATCAACGCTATGGCTGAGGTTGCCAAGACCACTCTGCCAGCAGGCTACACCTACGAGTTCTCAGGTCTTACACGTACAGAGCAGGAGTCATCCAACTCTACTGCTATCGTGTTCGTACTCTGCTTGACCTTCGTTTACTTGATTCTCTCGGCACAGTATGAGTCTTACGTTCTGCCTCTGTCGGTAATCCTCTCGATACCGTTCGGTCTTGCTGGTGCGTTTATCTTCACCAACATGTTTGGCAAGAACAACGACATCTACATGCAGATTGCGCTTATCATGCTTATGGGTCTTCTCGCTAAGAACGCCATCCTTATTGTACAGTTCGCCCTTGAGCGTCGTCTTACTGGTATGGCTATCTCATGGTCGGCAGTGCTCGGTGCTTCGGCCCGTCTGCGTCCTATCTTGATGACCTCATTGGCTATGATTATCGGTCTTCTTCCATTGCTCATGCCTTGGGGTGTAGGCTACAACGGTAACATGACTCTTGGTGCTGCAGCCGTAGGCGGTATGCTCATCGGTATGCTCTGCCAGATTATGGTTGTACCGGCTCTGTTCTACATCTTCCAGACTCTGCAGGAGAAGATCAAGCCTATCGAGTTTGAGGGTGACTCTGCTAATGTTGATTCTGAGATTCGTCAGTACACCAACCCTTATGTGGCTGGAGCATTGCAGGATCAGATAGACAAGAAATCGAATTAAGGTTTTTAAGAATTTATCGTAGTTAAAAAGAATTTATAGCCATTACCTGTTTCTGATGGAAAGGCATTTGGCTATAACTTCTTTATAACTTTAAATTCTTTAAATTCTAAACAAAGTAACAATGAAATTAAACAAGATATTTCTTTTCGCATCTGCATCCTTGCTGATGACCAGTTGCGGATTATACAACAAGTACGAGCGTCCGCAGGTAGACACCTATGGACTCGTGCGCGACGTTGCGAGCAATACCGACACACTTGCTGTCGCTGACACAGCAAGCTTTGGCAATTTGCCTTGGCGTGAGGTGTTCACCGACCCACAGCTTCAGTCGCTCATTGAGACTGGTCTTGCCAATAATACCAACCTGCTCAATGCTGCTCTCAACGTTAAGATGGTTGAGGACCAGCTTATGATTGCCAAGTTGGCTTTCGTTCCTGGCTTCACTTTCTCTCCGCAGGGAACTGTGGCTTCTTGGGATGGCAATAAGGCTTCAAAGACCTATTCATTGCCAGTTACCGCATCTTGGAGTGTCGACCTCTTTGGCAATCTTCTTAATGTGAAGCGTTCTGCCCAGATGGCTCTCCTTGCAACTAAGGACTATCAGCAGGTGGTGCAGACAAAGGTGATTTCAAACATCGCCAATATGTACTACACTCTGCTTATGCTCGATAAGCAGCTTCAAGTGGTGAATGATATGAGCAAGCTCGTGGAAGAGACTTGGAATATCATGAAGATTCAGAAGGAGCTTGGACGTGTGAAGGAGACTTCTGTGCAGAGTGCTGAGGCTAACCTCTATTCTGTTCAGGCTCAGGCAGCCGACCTCAAGCGTCAGATTCGCGAGACAGAGAACTCACTTTCGCTTTTGCTCGGTCAGCAGGCTCAGACTATCAAGCGTGGAACATTCGAGGGACAGTCGCTTCCTTCAAAGTTCTCTACCGGTATAGGTCTGCAGCTTCTCAACAACCGTCCTGATGTTCACTATGCCGAGATGTCGCTTGCTCAGTGCTTCTATGATGTTAATACTGCCCGCTCTAAGTTCTATCCTAACATCACAATTTCTGGCACTGGCGCTTTCACCAACTCAGGTGGCGGTGGTATTGTCAATCCAGGCAAGTGGCTTCTTTCGGCTGTTGGTTCACTCACTCAGCCTATCTTTGCCCACGGTCAGATTATTGCAGGCTTGAAGGTTGCAAAGTCTAAGCAGGAGCAGGCTTACAACACATGGCAGAATGCTGTTCTGTCGGCAGGCTCTGAAGTTAGCAACGCCCTCGTGCTCTACAATTCCTCTGATGAGAAGTCGAAGCTTGAGGAAAAGCAGGTGGAGAGCTTGAAGAAGAATGTGGAGTACAACAAGATGTTGTTCAACGATGGTTCTGCCACATATCTTGAGGTAATCACCGCTCAGCAGAGTCTTCTCAATGCCGAGCTTTCGAAGGTTGCTGACGACTTCTACAAGATGCAGGCAGTCGTAAACCTCTACTACGCTTTGGGCGGAGGAAGATATTAAGAATGTTGAGTTTTGAGTTTTGAATGTTGAATTGTCGGCTTTGCCGATGTTGAATTGTTCAATTTTGAATTCAAAACTCAAAATTCAAAACTCAAAACTCAAAATTGCGGCTTGCCGCAACAATTCAAAATTCAAAATTCAAAATTATGATTAGTGATAAAGCATATATAGCTCCGGGCGCAAAGATTGGCAAGAATGTGACAATCTATCCATTCGCCTATATTGAGGACGACGTTGTCATCGGCGACGACTGCGTTATCTTCCCTTACGTGAGCATCATGCGCGGCACAACACTTGGCCGTGGCAACAAGGTTTATCAGAACACTGTGCTTGGTGCAGAGCCGCAGGACTTCAACTATAATGGTGCGGAGACTCGTCTTGTTATCGGCGACGAGAATATCTTCCGCGAGAATGTTGTGGTCAACCGTGCTACATTCGCCGAGGGTGAGACACGCATTGGCAACCGCAACTTCTTCATGGAGGGTGTTCATATCTCTCATGATACTAAGGTAGACGACTATGTCACCTTCGGTTATGGTACTAAGATTGCTGGCGACTGCGAGATTCACAGTGCAGCCATATTCTCATCTGGTGTTATCGTCAATTCCAATGTGCGCATAGGTGGTGCCTCTATGGTTACGAGTGGTGTGCGCATCTCGAAGGATGTGCCTCCCTTCATCGTGGCTACTGATAATCCAGTGCGCTATGGTGGCGTGAACGAGACTCTCTTGAAGTCATCCAACACTTCAGAGAAAGTCATCAGCCATATTGCCAATGCCTACCGTCTTGTGTTCCATGGTCAGACCAGCGTGTTCGACGCTATCAACCAGATTAAGGAGCAGGTGCCCGAAGGCAAGGAAATCAACGCTATCGTGAAGTTCCTTGAGGGCAGCCAGATTGGTATCATCAGCAAGATTTAAACAGAAATTTCATACCTTTTATATATTAGTGTTGTTATTTCATTAGAAGCGGCAGGGTAGACGTGATGTCCACCTTGCCGCTATATCTTTTTATTCCTTTCCAATTGTTTCTTTCACAACTGCCAATATTTCGTCTCCATATTTCTCTGCCTTCACCTTTCCGCAGAAAGGAATGCGTGCAAGGGCATCCTTGTCTTCAGGCAAGAGGTTGGCTATTGCTATTATTGCCTTTTGCTGCAGAATGCAATATGCAGGCATGTGGGCTGTGAGGGCACGCTGTCTGCGCCAAATGGTCAAAGCGTCGAGCACTTCGGGATGGAGCACCTTCAGTTCTGTGGCAGATGCTGTTGTTGAGGCAGCAGGTGTTTTAGGCTCTTCTGATACATTTGTTGCCGTTGTCCTTGCCGGTGTTGCTGTCTGCTGTTTGTCTTTTGCTTGTTTGCGTTCCGTCTTGCTTGTCTTTGGAGCTTTAGCAGCATCCTTACCCATAAGCACAACAGCACGTTGGTGAAGGTATTCATTCAGGTGAAAACCGTCGTCCTTTACGAAGTTGAGCAAGGCTCGTTTCTGCATGGCTATCTCCTTGAGCGTGGCAAGAAGTTCCGTAAACTGCTTCTTCACTTCTGGCGTGTCGGTCTTCACTTCGGTATTTTTAACCAATTGCTCTATGTCAGAAAGAGTGCGTGCAAAATATGTAGCACCCTTGGTGAGCCGTTCTTGCAGATGCGAGTCGGTTTGATAGTCGGCTGTTGATATCACTATCTGGTTGTATTGCAATTTGAAACGTTCTGCCACATCATACAGTTTGTCTTTTATAGTACCCAGACGGGCCTTGTATTCAAGTATGAGTTTGGGATAGGTGCGTCGGAAATGTCCCATGAGCAAGTCGAGCACACGACTGAATGAGTCCATCAGTGGGCGGAAGTCGAACAGTTCGCTTACTACTGATAGATAGTAGTCGCGTTGCAACAGTCCTATCTGTTCCTCTGTGGGTGTGTGTTCTGCCGCATGATTAATATAATCGTCTACAGCACCATCGCGTATTATTGCTGATTGTGGCAGTGGGGCACTCAGCACAAGTCCTTCAAGAGTGCGGCATCTTGACAGAGCCACGTAGGTTTGTCCATGTGTGAAGGCCCGCTGCACATCTATTATTGCTCTGTCAAACGTGAGTCCCTGACTCTTGTGTACGGTTATAGCCCACGCTGGCTTCACTGGGAATTGTGTGAAAGTGCCGTCCACCTCTTCCGCTATCTCATTGGTCTGCTCGTTGATAACGTATCGGGTGTTGTCCCATTGTTCTGGTTCCACCTTTATCACGGCTCCCGTATCCTTGGCTCTCACGAAGAAATGCTTGTCGTTAATCTCGGTCACAGTGCCAATCATACCGTTGTAATATTCCTTGGCAGGTTTGGAGTCGTTCTTCACGAACATCACCTGCGCGTCTTTCTTCAGAGTGAGAGTTTCCTCGGTAGGGAAGAGCATCTCAGGATATTTGCCAGTTATCTCTGCCTTGTAGGTGTATGGCTGTCCAGGCAGAAGCGAGAGTTGATGGTCGTTTACATGCTGAGCCTGGAAGTTATGTGTCGTGAGGCGGATATATCCTTCTTCGGCACGAGGTTGGAAGTTGGGAATATATCGTGAGTTGAGAGCTTGCAGCACCGAAGCGTCGGCACAGTTGTCGCGTACCTTATTTAATATATCAAGAAATCGCAGGTCGTTCTGTCTATACACAGTCTTCAGCTCCACTATGGCATACCGTGTGCGCTTAAGGGCAAGCGAGGAGAAGAAGTAAGGAGTCTCGTAATATCTTGACAGCAACTGCCACTCGTCGTCCTTGGCAACAGGGGCAAGCTGACCGAGGTCGCCAATCATGACCATCTGTACTCCGCCAAACGGCTGCTGGTTCTTGCGAAAACGTCGCAACACACTGTCCACAGCATCGAGCAGGTCGGCACGCACCATCGATATCTCGTCTATCACAAGAGTGTCGATGTTTTGTATCACTCGTATCTTTTGTTTGGAGAAACGGTATTGCTGTTCCTTTGTCTTATACTGTGCGTCGGGAATGAATGGGGCAAACGAGAGTTGAAAGAATGAATGGATGGTCACACCCTCGGCGTTAATGGCTGCAATGCCCGTAGGTGCTACAACTATTATACGTTTGGATGACTCCGTCTTAAGTCGTCGCAGAAAGGTGGTCTTACCAGTTCCTGCCTTACCCGTGAGAAAAAGGTTGGTGTTAGTTGTCTCTATGATGTTCCACGCAAGTTGCGTTTGCTCGTTCGTTTCCATAGTTTGCTGTTTTTGTTATATCAGAGGTTGCTATAAAAATGATATTACAAAAGTACGAAAAAGAACTGAAAGAGAGACAAAAAAGAATGGAAAAGTGGTGTGAGGCATGTTGTTAGGGCTTTTAACAAGTAAAAGCCATTAGCTTTGTCTACCTTATATTTCGGCAGCAAAGCCAATGGCTCTTACTTATAGACAATTTATATATCCTATGACTTTTTCTTTACTCCACTGTTACGCTCTTCGCCAAGTTTCTTGGCATATCCACGTTCAGTCCTTTGTCCACAGCCACATAGTAGGCGAGAAGCTGCAAAGGAACAACAGTCAGCAGTGCCACTAATGCATTGGAAGTAGCAGGCACCTCGATGATGTTATCTGCCAAGGCTTTAACCTGCTTGTCGCCCTCGGTAACCACAGCAAGGATGCGTCCGTTTCTCGACTTCACCTCCTGCATGTTTGATATAATCTTCTCGTATAGCTTATGATGAGTGGCTATGAAGACGATAGGCATGTCTTGATCGACCAATGCGATAGGTCCGTGCTTCATCTCAGCGGCAGGATAACCCTCGGCATGTATGTAGCTGATTTCCTTAAGCTTCAATGCTCCCTCCAATGCCACTGGATAGTTGATGCCACGTCCTAAGTAGAGGAAGTTATGTGCATAGGTGAACATTCGCGACACGTCTTTAATCATGGGAGCCTGCTTCAGCACAACCTCCATCTTGTTAGGAATGTCTGCCAATTCGCCTATCAGCTGTTGGTAGATGGTGTCGTCCAATGTGCCTTGCTCATGTCCTAAAGCCAAAGCCAACAGAGTGAGCACCGTCACCTGACCGGTGAAAGCCTTTGTACTTGCCACACCAATCTCCGGTCCCACATGAATATAGATGCCGGTATTGGTCTCGCGGGCTATTGAGGAACCTACGCCATTCACAATGCCAAATATGAGCGCACCCTTCTCCTTAGCCAACTTTACAGCTGCTAAAGTGTCGGCTGTCTCGCCACTCTGACTTATTGCTATCACCACATCCTCTGGCTCAATCACTGGGTCGCCATAGCGGAACTCGCTTGCATAAGCCACCTCCACACGTTTGCGGCACATCTTCTCGATGAGCTGCTTGCCAATGAGTCCTGCGTGCCAGCTTGTACCGCAAGCCACAATGATGATGTGCTTTGCGTTTACCAATCGCTCGCGATATTCCCTAAGGGCAGAGAGGACAATATGGTTATTCTCCGGATGCTCCTTGTCGGCAAACAGGCGTCCGCTCATGCAGTCTCTCAGACAGTTGGGCTGGTCGTATATCTCCTTCAACATGAAGTGGTCGAAGCCACCCTTGCTGAGTTTGCTGATGTCGAGGTCTACGGTCTTGATGTCATAACTGCATGAGGCATGGTCAAGATTGATGATGTTGAGTTCTTCGCCAACGTGAATGTCGGCAATCTGTCCATCCTCAAGATACACTACCTTATCGGTAAACTCCACGATAGGGGTTGCGTCACTTGCAATATAAAAGTCCTTGTTGTCCTTGCCAACGCCCACAACCAGTGGACTTGACTGTCGTGCAGCCACAATATGGTTGGGCTTGTTCTTCTCGATTACGGCAATAGCGTAAGCACCAATGGCATCATTGAGAGCTTGACATACGGCAGACACCAAGTCCTTGCCGTTCTGCTGATAATAATAGTCAATCAGCTGAACGAGCACCTCTGTGTCGGTAGTGCTCTTGAACACATATCCCTTATCCTGGAGTTGTTCTCTAAGCACCTGGTAGTTTTCGATGATACCATTGTGCACCAATGCCAAGTCACCGCTCATACTTGTGTGAGGATGAGCGTTGGTTGCTGATGGTTCGCCATGAGTAGCCCATCGTGTATGGGCTATGCCGATATGTCCGCTGCAATCTTTGTCAGCGGCCATTGCTTCCAGATTACTTACTTTTCCTTTGGTTTTGTAGACATTAAGCTTATCCTGATTTCCAATTAAAGCTACGCCTGCGCTGTCATATCCACGATACTCAAGTTTCTTAAGTCCTTCGATAAGGACTGGATAGGCGTCAGACTGTCCGATATATCCAACTATTCCACACATAAAGATTTCTTTTGTTTAGTTACGGTTGCAAAAGTATACATAAAATCTGAATTAGCAAATATTTTGTATGTTAAATCTGTATGAAAAGTTACTTTTTTCTATTTCTTGATATTTCTCAGTTCGCCTTATTCTATCATCCAATCCTCTATCTGTCCACTCTTCGCATTGAAGTTTATGCCTACTTTTATTACGGGTTTTCCACAAAGTGCAAATCGCTGTGCATAGTCTTTGAGATTGATTTGTTGCATGGCGGTCTTTGCATCCTTGTTGAGTTTCAGCTCTATTATATATAGGTGTGTATGGGTGAGCATCACAATGTCCACTCTTCCATTGGGAGTATGTATTTCCACGTCCACCAGGAAGTGTGTCAATAGCGAAAATATGATGAATAGCACCTGCTGATAGTGTCCCTCATAATTGGTGTTGTTGCAGTAGGGTACTGTTTCAAAGAATGTTTGTAGCAACCTTATAGCCCCGTCCATATCGTTCTGTCGGATAAGCACCGACATTCGTGCTATTGTTACGTCGCCAGCTTCTGCAAATGTTCCCTCAAGGTAATTAGGCAACAGACTCTCGAAGAGTCCAACCTTTATTTCCTTGTTCGGAATGTCGAGGGTATATATCTCCGACATGGGCTCATAGTCTTTTATGGTCAGGTAGCCGCTCTGGTATAGCAGTGGGGTAATGGTAGTCATGTTTTCTGTAGGAGCGTCGAAAGAGGAAGCCTTGGCATACATCTTTGTGATTCGTGTAGGCAAGACATTGAATTTGCGCAGCATATTAATAAGATATGTGGGAGTTCCCGACCCAAACCAATATGCTTTCGTCTTTCCGTCGGCGAAACAGTTGAGCAGACTGAACGGATTGAACACGTCAGGACTTGGCCATGTGAAATGATAGCCGTCGTAGTTTTCCTTCAGTTTCTCTATGGTTTCTTCTCTTGTGAGCGACATTTTCTTGGCAAGCGTGTCAATGTCCTCGCTCATTTGTGTCAGCAGCTCGTCCTTGGTTATTCCGCATATTCCGGAATATGGCTCGTCCATGCTTATGTTCTTAATATTGTTCAGCTCGCTGAATATGCTGAGTTGCGAGAACTTCGTAATGCCGGTAAGGAATACAAAACGCAGATATGGCTCGCTGAGTTTCAGCGGACTGTAGAAGTTGCGCATTATATATCGCAGCTCAATAAGGTTGTCGTCCTGGTGAGCCACATCAAGCAATGGAGCGTCGTATTCATCTATGAGCACTACAACCTGCTTGCCGGTTTGTTGATACAGACTCTTGATGAGGTTCATCAGTCGGATGTTGGGGTCAATGGCATCTGTTTTAATGCCAAAACGGTTCTCGTTTTCAGTTAGAACGCTCAGCAAATATCTGTTGAGCTGTTCCTTGTCCAAATGCTTTCCGCCGCTCATGTCAAAATGAAGAACGGGGTACTCAGTCCATTCGTGCTCAAGTTTTTCTATGGCAAGTCCCTTGAACAGTTCCTTTCTTCCCTCAAAATAGCTTTGGAATGTAGACACAAGCAATGACTTGCCGAACCGTCTTGGACGACTCAGAAAGAAGAATTTGCCACTTGATGCCATGCGGTATACATATTCTGTTTTGTCTACATACAGCATGTCCCGTCTGCGTATCTCCGAGAAAGTCTGTATACCTAAAGGGTAAAGTCTCTGTGCCATAACGTCTATTGCTTTAAATGGATTATGTATATGCAAAGTTAGCAATAAATAATGTGAAAAGCAATAATGTCTTCATTGCTTTACACTTTTCGACACATAAAACAGTCAGATTATTACACTTTTCGACACATGTTTGTGGCGAAACCTTACACTTTCTGACACATAATATCATCGCAAAGCTACACTTTTCGACACATACAACCAAATAAACATTGAAAAACAAGTGGATTATTATGCTTTTTTAAGCTAAACAAACCTTTGGTTGAGACGGCTTAGTTATAATGAAATAGGCTAAATTGTCATGAAGTCATTTTCAGAACTTTCCCTGCTCTCCCAAATAGCTGTCCTTGAATCCCAAGAAGTACAGCACTCCGTCGATGCCGATAGTGTTGAGGCTCTGCTTAGCATTAGCCACTACGCGTGGTTTGGCATGAAAGGCGATGCCGAGACCTGCTTGACCGAGCATAGGCAAGTCGTTGGCTCCGTCGCCTACGGCAATGGTTTGGGCGAGGTTTACCTTTTCTACTTGGGCTATGAGTTTTAGGAGTTCAGCCTTGCGGTGGCCGTCGACAATCTCGCCTACATAACGTCCGGTGAGCTTACCGTTATCGTCAATCTCCAATTCGTTGGCGTAGACATAGTCGATGCCATATTTGCGCTGTAGGAATTCGCCGAAATATGTGAAACCACCGCTAAGGATGGCAATCTTATAGCCACAACGCTTGAGTACAGCCATAAGTCGGTCGACTCCCTCGGTGATAGGCATCTTGTTGGCAATATCTTCAAACACACTTGAGTCGAGACCTTTCAATAGAGCCACGCGACGTGTGAAGCTCTCCTTGAAGTCTATCTCGCCACGCATGGCACTCTCGGTGATTGCTTTCACTTGGTCGCCAACGCCAGCACGGTCGGCAAGCTCGTCGATACATTCTGTCTGAATGAGTGTAGAGTCCATATCAAAGCAGATGAGTCGGCGCATACGACGGTACATGTCATCCTTCTGGAACGAGAAGTCAATCTCCATGTCCGAAGAGATGTGCATCAGTTCCTCCTGCATGGCAGCGCGGTCGACGGGTGTTCCTCTCAGCGAGAACTCAATGCAAGCTCGCATATTGGGTTCGGGACGCTTGATGCTCATGCGTCCGGTGAGTCGCAATATGGAGTCGATGTTAAGTCCTTGTTTTGTTATTACCTTAGTGGCTGCCTCTATCTGTCTTGCAGAAAGTGTGCGGCCTATCAAGGTGAGGATGTATCGGTTCTTGCCTTGGCACGCCACCCATTCCTCATACTCCTCATCGGTTACGGGAGCGAAGCCAATGTGTACTCCAAGTTCGGTGGCCTTGAACAGCAATTCCTTCATCACCTGACCTGAGGCCTCGTCGCCGATGCGTATGAGTATGCCAAGGGATAGTGTGGAGTGGATGTCTGCCTGTCCGATGTCAAGAATCTTGGCATCCTTGCTGGCAAGAATTTCCATGATGGAGGCGGTGAGACCGGGACGGTCGTTGCCCGTGATTCTGATTAATATCTGTTCTTCCTTAGTGTTGATTGTTTCCATTTCCTTATTTTTTGATATGTTTACTGCAAAAGTAACCCTTTTTAATTTAACCTACAAATTTTGCAATGTCGGTTTTGCAAAAAATAGAGAAATGGGTTGAGGATAGGTGTGTGAGTGTAACCTATGAAAAAAGCGCCATGTAAGGACAAAAGACGGTATTTCAATGCTTTTGCCCTTACAAGGCGCTTAATCTTAGGGTTCTTTACTTCACAATCTTTCTTGATGCCTTTGTGCCATCAGAATATGTGACAGTACGCATGTATATACCCTTGGTAGGGTTGCTGACCTTGCGGCCTGAGAGGTCGTAGAATTCCACACTCTTAATCTGCTTCACGTTAGCGTCGGTCATCTTTACACCGGTTGGGTCGCCGTAAGGATAGTATTCTGCAACGCCAGAGCCGAGACGAGTGTCGCCGTCAATATAGAAAGCTTCCATGCCAATCTTCTCCTTCACATCCTTATAGAAGTAGATGGTGCGTGAGTTCTCGTCGTACTTGTAGAACTCATACTGGTCGTAGAATGAATATGGCACGTCGGTCATCTCGGTCTCCACGTTCTGGTAGTCATCGGGTGAGAAAGTCTGCACTTCGCCGTCGATGTAGAGATTATAGTAGAGATGCGACGGGTCGAGATAGTTGAAGTCGGCCGAGTAGTAGCTCAGAGTGAACTGCAAACCGCCAGGACCTCCCCATGGGTTCGGGTCGTAAGGCTGATAGGCAGTGAGCAACGGCGGCATTGGGGCAGCAGGCTGCTTGTCCCAAGGATTCACCATAGCATAGCGGTAGGAATCGAAGATGTTGGTGCTTCGGTCATCATCCTTACTCTTGTGTATCATCAGCATTCCCTTAGTGCTCAGTGAGTTGTTCTCAGCGTCGTATGTGAACACAAGAGGGTCGCTGCTGAGGCAAGGCTTCTCATACTTCGAGCCCATTTCGTCGGTGCCTTCGCCCATGACAGCCGACGAGGCATAAACGTAGCATGCCGTTGTGGTGTCGATGCCTACGTAAGATGTGGCAGGGAAGGTGACGGTCTCGCCGTCTTTCTCGCCCTTGATCCATAATCCCTTGATGTTGGCAGAGAGGTCACCAAGATAAACATCGTTGCCGTTGAAGGCATACTTCACGGGATAGAGCTGCGACTGTCCTTCGG
The DNA here is from genome assembly GCA_934230115.1 of uncultured Prevotella sp. Taxonomy (GTDB): domain Bacteria; phylum Bacteroidota; class Bacteroidia; order Bacteroidales; family Bacteroidaceae; genus Prevotella. Next base: position 33,727 of record CAKQEI010000005.1, read on the forward strand.
TGTCCAAATATAGCATCAGTCCGTCTAAGACGTCAGCCTCTGTAGGAGGAGCCACGGTGTTGTTCTCCAGATGCACAGCCTTGTAGGTGCCTTCGGCATAGCTTGTCCATGCTCCGCTTTCGCGACACATGCCTATCATCTCGCCTTCGGGAATCACCATAACGAGTGAGTCGTTGCGCCAAACATATTTCAGGAGTTGGTTTTCCTCTCCCTCGTTCGGACGGTATGTGCTTTTGCCATCTTCTTCTACAGGGTGAATGCGGTTGAGGTAACCATAGATAAGGTCGCCACTGAAGAAGTCTTCTTCTGAATAGATGGCCTGAGGTAGCTGGAAGGCAATGGTGTCGCCCTCGGCACGATAGCCCTTAATCCATGTTTTGGTGTAGATGGAGTTGATAGGATTTTCAAGATACACGGCTCCATCGTCGCCAAAGACAAGGCGCTGCCAGTCGCCAGTGCTCTCATGGGGAATGCCATAGTAGTATACCGACTCGTAGCCTGTGGTGGTGCGGTATAGGTTTACGGTTTTGCCTGCTGCGGGCTCTGTTATGAGCTTCGACTCGTTCTGTGCCATAGCTCCTGTCGAGAAGAGTGCGGCAAACAATAATGCTGAGTATAATTTTTTCATAAGCAAGAAATTGTTTTTGGTTGCAAAAAGTTATTGTTATTGTTGGCAAAGGTAGTAAAATGTAAGGATATACGCAAGAAATATGGCAAAATAATATTAATTTGATTTGAAATATAGCTAAATTACTTAATTTCAATCAAGCAGTTAAACATTGCCAATATACTAATTTATAGTTACCTTTGCAAAGGAATAATCGTAACAAGTAGATATTAAAATAAAAACAAGTAGACGAAAATGATAAAAGCTCTTTTTTTTGATGTTGACGGCACCCTTGTCAGCTTCAAGACCCACAGAATACCCGAGTCTACGCTCGAGGCTTTGCAACAGGCCCATGCCAATGGCGTGAAGATATTCACAGCCACTGGTCGTCCACGCCAATTGCTCGACAACATCCCCGAGGCAGAACCTTTGATGGATGGATATATTCTTGCCACTGGCGCCCTATGTCTTTACGGCAACCATACTGTGCGTGAGGACCTTATTCCGCGTGATGAGGCTATATCGGTAGTTGAATTCTGCAAGGAGCGTGGATTGTCGGCTGTTGTAGTAGGCAAGAAGGACATACAGATAGTCAATCGCAACGAGGAGTTTGAGAATGTGTTCCGTAATCTTCTTAATGTGAAGTACAATAAGTTCGACGTGCCAGTGGAGGAAGTCATCGAGCAGGGAGTGCTTCAGATTACTCCTTTCCTGAATGAGGAAGAGGAGAAGACAGTGCTGCCATCATTGCCTGGCTGCATATCGTCGCGTTGGTATCCGTCGTTCTGCGACATAACATCGGCTACAGCCGACAAGGCTAACGGCATACGTGCCATTGCCGACTACATGAATATTGACATAAGCGAGACCATGGCATTCGGCGATGGCGGCAATGACATGACTATGTTGCGTGCTGCCGGCACAAGTGTGGCTATGGGCAATGCTCTCGACAAGGTTAAGGCTCATGCCGACTACGTCACGACAAGTGTTGATGAGGACGGCATACGCAATGCGTTGAAGCATTTCGGGATTATATAAAAAAAGGTCGGTTCACATAAGTGAGCCGACCGTAAATGTTTTCTTAAACTATGAAGCTACATCCTTACTCAGCAAGGCTGATTGCCTCCTGAGGACATACGCTTGCGCATGTACCGCACTCTGTGCAGAGATCAGGATTGATAGAATACTTTTCACCTTCTGAGATTGCCTCTACCGGGCACTCGCCAATACATGTACCGCATGCGATGCAGTCGTCACCAATTACGTAAGCCATAATTAAAATTCGTTTATATTGTTATTAATGTTAATGCTATATGTTTCGAAGTAGCCATGCGAGGTTAGTCTCACTACCTACTTTTGAACGCTGCAAAGATAATAATTTTATCTGAAATACCTACAAGTAGGTAGTTATTTTAACTTATTTATACATTAGACGGAGTTAATTAGGTGCATGAAAATGCTCCACAAAGTATATATATATTACTTGGTCAAGTATATTGTATTATTTTGCCAAGTATATTGTATTACTTGGTCAAGTATATTGTATTACTTTTTGGTCATAACATTTTTATCTCTACATCAACTCCTTCAGTCCTTCCAATCCTCCAAGGACTTCTCCATACTCTTCTGGCAGCTCATTTGCTGCCCGATATGTTGCAACGCCCATGGGCTTTCTTGTGTCTCGCAGAGCATACTCAACCGTCCGTTGCTTTTGTCCTCGACAAAGAATAATTCCGATGGACGGATTTTCATTGGGCAAGCGCACAAGGTCATCAAGGGCAGAGAGGTAGAAGTTCATCTTCCCAACAAATTCAGGCAGAAACTCTGTCCACTTCAACTCTATCGCCACCAAACATCTTAATCTACGGTTGTAGAAGAGGAGGTCTATAAAATATTCCTTGTCATCAACGATTAATCTGTACTGGTTGCCCATATAAGAGAAGTCGGCACCAAGAGCCATAATGAACCGCTTTATATTTTCAACGATCTTGGTTTCCACTTTGTGCTCATCCCATTCATCTACATCATCAATCTCTATGAAATCAAGTTTGTAGTTCTTGCGAAACGCCCTCATTGCCTTTTGTTTCTGTTCGCCATCATGCAAAGTTACAGCAAAATTATTGGGCATTGTGCCTTCCTTCAAATACAGTTGCTCACGTATATTATATTTAAGTTTGTCAACACTCCAAAACTCACTTGCAACACGCCTTATATAAAAAAGACGTTCATTAATTGACTCTGATCGTCTAAGTATCTCATAATGATGGGTAAACTGCACTGTAAGGAAAGCTTCCAGTGTTGCTTTATCAAATTGGTCAGTTATTAACTGACCAATTGTTATTTCATCATTGTCTGCCGAAACAGGTGAGATTTTATTTGATGTAACACTATTATTCCCTTTAAAGAATATTATTCCAAAAAACTCTTTCCATCCTTCATAAAACACACACATTTTCTTTAGGTTGCTTTTTGTAAAGCCCCTAAGTCCCGGCAATTCCTGTTGTAGCTGTAAAGAAATCGCATCAAGAACTTTATCACCCCAATGTGAGGTTTGTTTACGACATGATATATATCCACCGATGGAATAATTCAAGGCCAAAGAATCCTTGTTGGCTTGAATCATCACCTTACGCCTCGTTTGCAGAATAGCTACTTTTATAGCTTCTACCGCTCGATGGATGTCAGTTTGGATTATATTTTGTTCCATTATATTTCTTCATTATCAACTATTAATATATCCGAAAGTTCGACATTGAGCAACTTTGATATTTTAATCAAACACTCAACGTCTGGCTGGCTTGAATTAGTGCACCACTTTGAGATGGTTGTTTTATCTTTTCCAAGTTGCTCAGCCAGCCATAAGCCTGTTTTCTTTTTCTCAACAAGCAACAGTTTTAGGCGATTCAACTCTTAATGTGTCATAATATTTAATTTATACCGCAAAATTACTAATTATTACCAACAAACTTGCAAAAACAGCCTTATTTTTATGCTATGTTCTCAACAAGTTAAAAGGTTTAATTTATAATAGTGTTGCGGAATTAAGGATATATACTTTTTTTCAGAGGTTTTCGTAATATGTGGAGGCATGGGCAATAAACCATGGAAAATGGCGTTATATAATGTACAATGAAAAGATTAGCCACCATTATATATATGTGTATGGCGGTGCTCTTTGCAGCCTCCGCCCAGGACCGAACGGTAGAGAACCGTCCGTACACCGACTTGCGCCCGTTCCACTTTGGCGTGATAGTGGGCACTCATGTGCAGGATGTGGAGTTGATGAATGCCGGTCCGCAGATAATTGTGGGCGAAGATGGCACACAGCAGGAGACGCTTGTCACCACCGACCAAAGCCGTTGGGACTCGGGCATTAACGTAGGTGTGCTTGGCGAGTTTCGCTTGTCACAGCATTTCCAGTTTCGTGTTGCTCCTACGATGTATTTCGGTTCGCGCCACATTGTGTTCCGCGACCTCAAGACTTTGGACGCCAATGGCAAGCCCGATGAGTCGCGTCAAGACATGAAGTCGGCTTATATAGCTTGCTCTGCCGACATTATCTTTGCCGCGCCACGCTTCAACAACCATCGTCCTTATCTCATGGCTGGCGTGTCGCCAATGATAAACCTCAGTTCCAAGACCAGCGACTACCTTAAGCTCAAGCGTCAGACGTTTGCCCTGGAATTGGGTATGGGATGCGATTTCTACCTGCCTTTCTTCAAGTTGCGACCAGAGCTTAAGTTTGTTTATGCTCTTGGCAACACGCTCGATACAAAGCATCCGCAGGAGATTCGCGACAAGAACCTTCTGAAGTATGCCCAGTCGGCATCCGAGGCAAAGACCAAAATGGTGGTGTTCAGCTTCTATTTTGAGTAGTGAGATAAAGGTAGTCGTTGAGCACAGTGGTGAGAAACTCGCGGCTGTTGCCCCAGTCGGCATTGGCAGGCAATTGCATCACCCGAGCTACTTTGGCGGCAAGACTTTCTATACGTTCGTCAGATGCCTTGGCATCTGGTGCTACAGTGCGGCGCAATATGTCGGCTTGATGAGGCGACAGTTGCGCCGCATTGTCGTATGTGGGCTTATATCCTCGGCGGGCGTAGGCAAATTCGCCAAGCGAGATGTGCATGCGGCTCATGTCGGTTTGGCGTATCACCATAGTGCCCGCAGCAAGGTCGCCAAGCCGTTGGTGGCGGCGTGTGGCGAGTATGAACACCAGTCCCAGGCAGCTCATCCATATATCAACAATCTCGCACACATATCTTAGAAACAGCGCGCCTGCCGTTGGCGACGAGCCGTCGGCCATTACCACACGTGTCTTCATGGCATATTTTCCCACGGTCTGTCCGTCAAACAGCAGTTCTGAGAGGAATGTGTAGGCAAGGGCAGGCAGAAACACGAGAAACACGTAAATGCCCTGCATGACATCGTCGCTGAATCCTGGAGTGTGGCGCAGGAATGATCCTGCGGCGTACAAATATACAGATATCAGCACAAGGTCGATGATGCGCCCCACGATGCGGTCGCCTACGTTTGCTGGAGTCTGCTCTATGCAGACAAAATTGCCTGTTGTAATGTCCGACATATATTTTCTTTTGATTTTTGATTGCAAATTTAACTTTTTTCTTTAAATTTGCCATTCATAAACGCAATTATTTTAACCCGCAAGCAATGAACGAACTCACATTCATACAAAACAACATAGAAAAGTGGGAACATGTGGAGATAATGACCAAAGACCTATCGCAGGAGACGCCCGACGACATAGCCGATGCCTATAGCGACGTGACAGCCGACCTTGCCTTTGCCTACACACATTATCCTTCGTCGCGCATCGCCATGTATCTTAACAACTTGGCGGCTGTGCTCCACAATGCCATCTACCGCAACAAGCGCGAGAGACGTTCGCGCCTTATCACGTTCTGGACGCGTGAGGTGCCGGCCACGATGTATGCCGAACGGCGTCATCTGCTTGCGTCGTTCGTGGTGTTCTGCATCAGTGTGCTTATTGGGGTGGCGTCGCAGTTGGCTGAGCCCGACTTCTGCCGGATAATCCTTGGCGACGGTTATGTGGAGCAGACGTTGCAGAACATATCCAACGGCACACCGATGGCTGTGTACGACGGTGGAGCGGAGAGCACAATGTTCCTCGGCATAACCATCAACAACATAGGTGTGGCGTTTCGCATTTTCGCCTTTGGACTTATGTCGAGCTTGTTCAGTGCCTTACTACTGTTGTACAATGGCATAATGCTCGGCTGCTTCGAGACATTCTTCGCCCAGCATGGGTTGTTAGGCGAGTCGATGCTTGCCGTATTCCTGCATGGCACTCTTGAGATTTCGGCCATCATCGTAGCAGGAGCCGCAGGACTCGCCATAGGCAATAGTTGGCTTTTCCCAGGCACTTACTCGCGCTTCTATGCCTTCCGCCAGGGGGCAAAGCGCGGATTGAAGATAGTTGTAGGCACGGTGCCGGTGTTCATCGTTGCCGGATTCGTTGAGGGCTACATCACCCGTCACACCGAGATAGCCGACGGCTTGCGCTTAGGGTTCATACTGCTTTCCTTGGCGTTTGTCTTAGGCTACTATGTGGTGTTGCCATGGTTTCAGAACAGAAAATCATCATTCGTAAATCATTAAAAATAATCAAGATATGGGTTTCATACAGCATCAAGTTCCCCCTCTTTACCGTCGCCGCACCTTCAGCGACAAGTTTACCGACACCACCGACTTCATCACCGCCAACTGGCGAGTGCTGTTGCGTATGCTCACCATTGTGTTGCTGCCTCTGTGCTTGCTGCAAGCGTTAAACGTCAATACGCTCATGTCGAGCATGTATGGCGACATGGTGGGCAACGGTGATGTGAGCGACACACTTGTGGGTTTCGCCCTCAACTATGGTGCGCTCATGGTGTTTGGAATCATAGCCACAGTATTGTTTATATGTATAGTCTATACACTCATGCAACTGTATCATGAGCAGAACGCCGACGGCACACCTGCCCATCCCAACCTTAACAGCATTACCTTCGCCCAATTTCGTCCGCTGATGATGCGCCAAGTGCGTTCGGCATGCAAGGCAATAGGGGCCTTTCTGCTCTTCTTCGTTGTGCTTATGGTGTTTATGGTGGTAGCGGCAGTGGTGTTTGCCACAATGACCACGTCTTTAGGCTCCAACGAGGCAGGCGTTGCGTTGGTTGTCATCTTTGTATATGCCATTGTGCTTATGCTTTTGCCACCGATAGCGATGGTAGTCCCCGTATTCTCCTTTGAGAAGATAGGCTTTTGGGCAGGTCTCAAGAAGTCGCTTGTGTATGGATTCAAGACATGGCGCGGCGTGGTGGCAGTGATGATAGTTGTTGGTCTTATGGTGGGCATGGTGCTCGGCGTGCTCGGTTTGCCGTTCATCATGATGACCATGTTCAAGGCGTTGTTTGCTGTTCAAACCTCAGGCGAATATGCTTTCACCAACTCCGTTTGGTATTCATTCCTCCAGTATCTGTCAGCCATTGTCTACGTGTATGCCAGCTACATTGGCTATGCCGTGATGCTTGTGGCGCTTGCCTATCAGTATGGTCATGCCCGCGAGAAAATTGATGGCGACGAATTCTTCGACAAAGCCAATGGTTATGACTGATACACTGGCTGTAGACACTCTGCTGATAGCCCGGTGGCGCGACAATCCTGAGTTCGACTATGACGCTGAGTTCCGAGGCTCTGGCTTTTCGCTCTGGGATTGGATTGAGCGTAGGATTGCCGATCTTGTGGACAGGCTTTTCGGTAATACTATGTTGGGCGACTGGAGCAATGTGGTGTGGTATGTGCTTGGCTTTTCGGCTATAGTGGCAATCGTGCTGTTTGTGTTCTATCGTCATCCCGAATTGCTGCACGTGTTGCGCCGTGGTGCCAAGGCTAAGGAGGAATATGAGGTGGTGGAGGACACCATCTATGGCATCGACTTTCCCGCTGCCATTGCCCAGGCCATGTCGCGTGGCGACTATCGCGAGGCTGTGCGCCTGAGCTATCTTCAGGCATTGCGCCACTTGAGCGATGCCAATATCATTGATTGGCAACCCTCGAAGACTCCCGCGCAATACGTGCGTGAATATCCCGACGAGCTGTTCAACCGTACTACCGCAGTGTTCATACGTGTGAGGTATGGCGGGTTTGAAGCCACCAAAACCATGGCTGAGACTATGGCAAAGGATGTGGCGGACATCATGTCGAAAGAAACAGAGCAGAAAGGAGGCGGGCAATGAAGCGACTACATATATATATAATAGGTATAGTGATAGCCACATTCCTCTGCTTCGCTCTTGGTCAGCGTATGCCTCGAACGTTTACGTGGAAGGCAACCTTTGCCCATGCCGATCGCCAGCCTTTCGGTTGCTATGTGTTCGACAGTGTGATGGCGCAGTCGATGCCCAAGGGGTATAGTGTGGAGCGTCGTACGTTCAAACAATTGTTAGGCAATGCTGATTTGCAGGGGAAGAACATTCTCGTGCTATGCGATTACCTTAATATGAAAGAGCTTGATCTTGAAGCCATGGACCGTCTGTTGCATCGTGGAGCCAAGATTATGCTTGCTTATCATAATGCGGGTTTCACAGAAACCGACTCCATTCTCGCCTACAACTATGGTGTGAATGTTCATCTTGGCTCGCAATTTTGGTTGCCTACGGTGAAGGGTATGCTTCGCAATGGCGACCATGATCTATATGACACGGTGAGATGGCGAACAGACGACCCCATGTTCCCGCAACGCAACTATAGACTGTTCAGTCAGCTTGTGTCGGGAATCGTGATTACCGACCGCCATCGCATTGACTCCGTGAGGTATGACTCGCTTGTGCTCAGCACCCTAAACTATTCATATCCCGATGTGCAATGTCCATTCTTCCCCACGCAACTCAAGCATCTTAAGGAAAAGGCACGCAGCAAGGGCGAACTGAAACAGTTGGAATGGGACTATTATGACTACGATTGCGACTGGCAAGGCAAGCAAGCGGATGAGGACACAAGCTGTGAATTCCCGGTTGCAGTGAAGCGAAAGGTGGGGCAGGGCGAGCTTATCGTCGTCTCTATGCCGTATGTCTTCACCAACTATGGTGTGCTCACCCATGAAGTCTCGCCCTTGCTGATGCGACTGATGACGCAAATAGCCGACCGCCCAGTATTGCGCACCACAAGCTACATGAAGAGTTACGACGAGTTGGAAGCCGAGATGTCGCCCATGCGCTATGTGCTTGGCAGTCGTGAGCTTAGGCGAGCGTGGTATCTGTTGGCTTTTGTCACGGTGCTGTTCTGCGTGTTCAAGGCACGTCGCCGACAGCGCATCATTCCCGTTGTGGCCAAGCCAAAGAATCATAGCTTGGAGTTTGCGCGACTTGTGGGTACGCTCTACTGGCAGCGGGGAGACAATGTAGACCTCGTGCGCAAGAAGTTCCTACTCTTTGCCGAGCGCATACGCATAACATTGGCTGTGGATATAGTAGATGCGAAACCCGATGATGCTACCATAGCTCTCATGGCCCGCCGCACCGGACTTGACAAGGAAACCTTGGACGAGGAGATAGGTCGTCTGCGTATGGACTATTGGACCGAGGGAACGCTGAGCGACATGGAAATGCGCTGGGCGGTGGACTGCATGAACCGAATAGCAGGAAAACTGTAGAGAGAAAGTAATAACATATGTAGAAAACAAAAAAATCTAAATATAAACAATGGAAACAAGAACCGACCTTACTGCCTTTGCCCGAAAGACGGGCGAGATAAAGCAGCGTATAGCCGAAATAATTGTAGGACAGACAGAAGCCGTGGACCTGCTGCTCACATGCGTCATTGCCGACGGACATGTGCTGCTTGAGGGAGTGCCCGGAGTGGCAAAGACGCTACTCGCACGTCTTGTGTCGCGACTCATCGACGCGCGTTTCTCGCGTGGGCAGTTCACTCCCGACCTCATGCCGAGCGATGTTCTCGGCACATCGGTGTTTAATATGAAGACATCGGAGTTTGACTTCCATCCCGGACCTGCCTTTGCCGACATTGTGCTTGCCGACGAAATCAACCGCGCTCCTGCCAAGACTCAGGCTGCACTCTTCGAGGTTATGGAAGAGCGCCAAGCCACTATCGACGGCACGTCTTATGCCATGGGCGATGTCTACACTATCATTGCCACGCAGAATCCGGTGGAACACGAGGGCACGTATCGTTTGCCCGAGGCACAGCTCGACCGCTTCCTGATGAAGATAACGATGGGTTATCCTTCGGTGGAAGAGGAGGTGGAGATATTGAGCCGGCATAATGCACGCTCCAATTTCTCGCGTCTTGACGATGTGCAGCCCGTGATAACCAAGGACGAGTTGCTCGGTCTGCGTGACATGCTCGACAGTGTTGTGGTCGACGCCTCTTTGTTGCGCTACATTGCTCAGATAGTTGCCGAGAGCCGTGAGTCAAGAGCTGTGTATGTGGGATGCTCGCCTCGTGCGTCGGTTGCCATGCTTCAGTGTGCCAAGGCTTACGCTTTGCTTCAGGGTCGCGACTTTGTCACTCCCGACGACATAAAGACTGTTGCCCCCTACGTGATGCAGCACCGACTGCAACTCACTGCCGAGACCGAGATGGAGGGATTCACTCCCTTGGACGTGGCAAGAAAACTAATTGAAAAGGTGGAAGTGCCTAAGTAAACAAAACACAGAGAGAATGTATCTTACAACCCGTTTCTACGTATTCGCCATAGTTGCCATCCTGCTGCTCGCAACCGGCAACTACAGTGCTCCGTTCTACACTGTGGGCATGGCGGCAGTGTGGCTGCTCCTCGCTGCCACCATTGCCGATATTGCAATTCTTTACAGTAGGCGTGGCATTGTTGCCTCGCGACAGCTTGCCGACAGACTGTCAAACGGCGACGACAACGACATACGTCTGCGCGTGGAGAGTAGCTATCCCTTTGCGTTGAGGCTAACTGTCATCGACGAGACTCCGTTTGTGTTTCAGCGTCGCGACGTTGACTTCCTGCTGAGACTTAAGCCACGCGAGGGCAAGACAATAGTGTATAAGCTGCGCCCCACGCAGCGTGGGGTGTATGGCTTTGGCAGAATACGTGTGTTTGTGAGGTCGGCTTTGTCGCTTGCCGAGCGTCGCTACACATGCGGCGAACCTCAGGATGCCAAGGTCTATCCCTCGTATCTCATGCTCCATAAGTATGAGTTGCTTGCCATGAACAACCGCCTTACCGAGATGGGCGTGAAGCGCATACGCTGTGCTGGCAACAACACTGAGTTTGAGCGTATAAAGGAATATGTGGAGGGCGACAACTACCGTTCGGTCAACTGGAAGGCATCTGCTCGCCGACATCAGCTCATGGTGAATGTCTACGAGGACGAGAGGTCGCAGCAGATAGTGTCGGTCATCGACAAGGGCAGGCCTATGCAGCAGGCGTTCCAGGGCATGACTCTGCTCGACTATGCCATAAATGCCTCGCTCATGCTATCCTATGTGGCTGTGCGCAAGGCCGACAAGGCAGGACTTGTATGCTTTGCCGACCATACCGACACATTCGTTGCCCCATCGCGCCGTCATGGACAGATGGAGCGGTTGCTCGACGCTTTGTACTCGCAGCAGACAAGGTGGAGCGAGAGCGACTTCGGGGATATGCTTGCCACTATCAACAAGCGACTCACCAAACGCTCACTGCTTGTAGTGTACACAAGCTTTGCCAATACCCAGGCCATGACGCGCCAACTGCCTTATCTCAAGCAGCTTAACTTGCGGCATAAAGTGCTTGTGGTGTTCTTCGCCGACAACGAGATGCGCGACTTCGTCAACAGTTCTCCACGCTCTACAGAGGAATACTACCAGCACGTGATTGTGGAGAAAATGCTCTATGAACAGCGACTCATCGTGTCGCAATTGCGCCAGCATGGCATATTGAGTATGCTAACCACGCCGCAGAATCTATCGGTGGATGTGGTGAATAGGTATCTGGAACTGAAGGAGAGGCAGGCTATATAGGCTTCAGATGAAGTATATACAATATTAAATATTTGATTACTGAACTTTTGATAGTTCATTTAGATTATTTCTAAGAAATGATTACTCCCAAGGAATATTACTCTTCGCGGATGGATTCGCTTGCTGCACGCATAGCAATACACCATCGTCGCAACCGACTGTTTGTGGGTGGCGAGATAGCGTCGTTTGCCCTTTTCATTGCTTTCATATTTGCCTACGCTCAGTTGGAGTGGGGCAGTATGGGCGTGTGGGCTGCTGTGTTGTCGATAATAATATATGTTGTGATACGCCGCATGGACGAGCAAAACGAGGCACGGACAGAGTGGCTTGAGGCTTTGCGCGAGGTTTGCAGCAGAGAGTTGGCCTATCTCGATGGCGACTATTCTGCCTTTGACGATGGCGAACGCTATGCCGACCCGCAGCATCCTTTCACTATGGACATGGATGTCTTTGGCAATAAGTCGCTCTTTCAGCGCATCGACCGCAGTGTGACAACGGGTGGCAGCGACCGACTTGCCGCCTTGCTTTCGGCTGAACCTATAGGCAAGGATGGCGTAGTGGCTGACTGTGCCGATGTTTTTGACGCTGAGCTTTCGCCCGTAGAGCGCATTCGTCAGCGTGGCGATGCAATTGACATTCTTGCGCATTGCCCTGATTGGCGCACCGAGTTCTGTGCTGTGGGCATTGCCGAAAAGATAAACACCGATGCCGTGGCTCGTGCCATGCGCGATGTAAGTGATGTTAAGGTGAGCAAATGGGTTATGTCGCCTCTGGCTATGGCTGTGGCTATGTTCATGGGTATAGGACTGATAGCCACCATTGTGCTTGCTGCCATGACCGATGTGCCTTCTAATGTGGCTGTGGTGTGGGCGTTGGCCCAACTGGGCATTGTGCTTGGATTGTGTCATGCAAAACTTATGGAGATAAGCCGCACTGTGGGCAAGCTGCATGGACAGATGGCTGCCTACGTGAAGTTGGTGAGGATCATCAGCGAGGACAGAGGGTTAAACGAAGAAGGAAGAGGTTTAAACGAAGAGGGAAGAGCGAAGAGTGAAGAATCCGTATGTAGGGTGGACAAGGGACTTATAGGCAGGCTTGTTGGTGCTACGGGAGGAGCTATAGGCTCGTTTCGCGAGATAGAGAAGATTCTTGCAGGGCTTGACCGCCGTGGAAACATACTTGGACTGATATTTGCGGACATATTCACACTCAGCGACTACCGTCTGCTGCGCCGTTTTGCCTTGTGGCAGCGTCACTATACAATGCAGATGAGCCGTTGGATAGTGGCTGTGAACGAGATGGATGCTCTTGTGTCGATGGCTACGTTCCGCTATAACGAGCCTCAGGGAGTAAGAGCTGAGGTGGTGAATGGCAATGATGTGGTCTGCGAGGCTCGCGGATTGTACCATCCATTCATTGGCTCTCACGCTGTGCGCAACGACTTCAACATTGCCGAACGCAACTATTACATCATTACCGGAGCTAATATGGCCGGCAAGAGCACTTTCCTTCGCTCGCTCGGGGTGAACTGGATTCTTGCCATGAACGGTCTGCCTGTGTTTGCCGACCAGTTGCGCATCTCTGTCTTCCCATTATTCACAAGTATGCGCACAACCGATGACTTGACGCGTGGCATAAGCTATTTCAATGCCGAACTGTTGCGCCTGAAGAGTCTGATAGCTTTCTGTGCCTCGCACGACAACACGCTCATCATTCTCGACGAGATACTCAAAGGCACCAACTCTGCCGACAAACTCGGAGGCTCGCGACTTTTCCTCGAATATATGTCCAATAGGCGTGTCACTGGTGTCATAGCCACCCACGACCTTGAACTCTCACGTCTTGCCGATGAGCAACCAGAACGTTTCCACAACTATTGTTTTGAGATAGAGCTTGGCACTGATGTGACATACACATACAAAATAACGCAGGGCGTGGCACGCAACCAGAATGCCACGTTCTTGCTGAAAGAACTGCTGAAATAGACAAAAAAGCATTCACTTATTCTTTTTATGCAATTAAAAGATGTAATTTTGCACGTATGAAACAAAATAAAGTATCGTTGAGCAGCAAGCAGTATGCTGTGCCGTTCATTCTCATCACATCGCTCTTCTTTATGTGGGGCTTTGCACGTGCCATTCTCGACGTGCTCAACAAGCATTTTCAGAACGAGCTTGACATAACCATCACGCAGTCGTCTCTGATTCAGGTTACAACCTATCTTGGCTATTTTCTCATGGCTATTCCTGCCGGATTATTTATCAACCGACAGGGATATAGACGTGGAGTGGTGCTCGGACTCATCCTCTTCGGACTTGGTTCGCTTGCCTTCATACCTTGTTCCTTTGCCGGAACATTCTATGCTTATCTTATAGCCTTGTTTGTGATAGGTTGCGGACTGGTGTTCCTTGAGACATCGGCCAATCCTTATGTCACAGAGCTTGGTCCGAAGGAGACGTCTACTGCCCGACTCAATTTCTCGCAGTCGTTTAATGGCGTAGGCTCTATGTTTGCCACACTTGTTGTGGGCAGCTTCTTGTTCCAAAATAGCGGATCGGGCGATGTGGGTAATGGAAGTGGCGGTAATGCGGTGGTTCCTTATGCCATTATGGGAGCCGTAGTGCTTGTCATTGCTATTGTCTTCTCGCGTGTCAACTTGCCTGAGATTCAGCATGAGGACGATGGCGAGACACATGAGGGTGGACATAACATCTCGCGCTTGTTCTCAAATGGATGGTTTGTGTTCGGACTGTTGGCTCTTCTCGCCTATGAGATAGCCGAGATATCCATCAACTCATATTTTATTAACTTTGTAACGGGTCAGGAATGGATGTCGGCAGCCACTGGTTCTACAATCCTCACTGTGGCATTAGGACTCTTCATGCTTGCGCGTTTTGTAGGTGCGGCGATAATGAGCAACATGCCGGCAGAGAAGTATTTGCTGATATGTGCCATAGGTTCTGTAGTGAGCATCGCTGTGCTGTTGATGAACATTAGCATGACGGTTTCCGTTGGTGCGTTGCTGTGCAACTATATGTTCGAGGCTATCATGTTCCCAACTATCTTCTCGCTCACATTGCGTGGACTTGGCGGACTCACCAAGAGTGCATCATCAATACTCATGATGACACCAGTGGGTGGATGCGGCTTCTTGCTTATGGGTCTTGTGGCCGACCATACCGGCAACCTTGTCATCCCATTCATTATCCCTCTTGTGGGATTTGCCTTTGTATTGGCTTACGCCTATAAGTGTGTGAAAGGGTAAATATAGTAGCCTTTTTCTTGCTATTTTTATAGTATATGCAATATTTTCCGTAACTTTGCATACATTATATAATGTAACACACGATGAGTATAGTCGAAATATTAAACGCAAACGACGGAAAGAAGCACTTTTCGTTTGAAGTATTGCCGCCGCTTAAGGGTACTGGCACCGACAGATTGTTTTCTACGATAGAGAAATTCAGGGAGTTTGACCCTGCCTATATCAACATTACAACCCATCACAGTGAGTTTGTGTATCGCGAACTTGCTAATGGTCAGTATGAACGTCTGCGTGTGCGTCGCCGTCCAGGTACGGTGGCAGTGGCAGCAGCCATACAAAACAGATTTGGCATTCCTGTCATTCCCCACGTGATATGCAGTGGCGCAAGTGCCGAGGACATAGAATACGAACTCCTCGACCTGCAATTCCTTGGTATAGAGAACTTGCTGCTTCTGCGAGGCGACAAGGCTAAGGAAGACCGCCAGTTCATGCCTACGCCAGGTGGA
The DNA here is from genome assembly GCA_934230115.1 of uncultured Prevotella sp. Lineage (GTDB taxonomy): Bacteria > Bacteroidota > Bacteroidia > Bacteroidales > Bacteroidaceae > Prevotella. Next base: position 49,118 of record CAKQEI010000005.1, read on the forward strand.
TATTCGCATACCACTGAACTCATTGAGCAGGTGAACCATTTCAACGATGGTTTCTTCAACGATAGTACTCCTATCAAGAACCCTGGCAAGAAGTTCTCGTTTGGTGTGGCTTGCTATCCCGAGAAGCATGAGGAGGCTCCTAACCTTGAGATGGATATGGAGTATCTGAAACTGAAACAGTATCTTGGAGCGGGATATGCCGTGACACAGCTGTTCTACGACAATCAGAAATATTTCGACTTCGTGGCTAAGGCACGCGCTATGGGCATCACGATACCTATTGTGCCGGGCATAAAACCATTTGCCAAGCTCTCTCAGCTCACGGTTGTGCCTAAGACATTCCATTGCGACCTTCCGCAGGAGTTGGCACAGGAGGTGGTGAAGTGTAAGACCGATGAGGATGCTAAGCTGCTTGGCATAGAATGGACCACTGAACAATGCAAGCAACTCTATGCGGCAGGTGTGCACAACATTCACTTCTATACGGTGTCGGCTGTCGACTCTGTGAGAGAAGTGGCGAAGAGACTGCTGTAGGAATGTTGAATTGTCGGCTGAAGCCGATTTTTCAATGTTGAATGTTGAGTAATAAGAACATATAATAAAAAACAGACTAACAAAATGCAATTCGAGGAAGTCATAGGTCAGGAAAGTGCGAAGCAACAGCTGCGCAAATTGATTGATGAGGGGCGTGTGCCCCATGCCATGCTCTTCTGCGGTCCGTCGGGCTGTGGAAAGATGGCTCTTGCTATGGCTTTTGCCTCGGAATTGTTGGGACATAGCAAGTTGTTGCGACAATGGGGACATCCCGACTTGCATTTCTCTTTTCCTACAATCAAGAAGCCAAGTATGGGCTCCGAACATCAGCCTACGAGCGACGACTATGCCACAGAGTGGCACGACATGATAATGGAGGGTCCGTACTTCACTCTGGAGCAATGGATGACACAGATGCAAGCCGAAAACCAGCAAGCGGTGATAACCGGAGGCGAGAGCGACCGTCTGACACGCAAACTCTCTATCAAGTCGAGTCAGGGTGGCTATAAGGTGTGCATCATGTGGCTGCCTGAAAGGATGAACCTCACGAGTGCCAACAAGATACTCAAACTGCTTGAGGAACCGCCACAACAGACAGTCTTCATACTTGTGAGCGAAGACCCAGGTAAACTGCTTGAGACAATACGAAGCCGAACACAGAGGTTCGACTTCAAACGCATTGACGACCAGTCGATACAACAGGCCTTGATAGACAAACGTGGTCTTGACGAGGACACTGCCCACCGCATAACACGACTTGCCAATGGCTCATGGCTCGCAGCCATCAATGAGCTTAAGGCTGGCAACGAGAACCAGATGTTCTTCGACCTCTTTACCATGCTCATGCGTCTTGCCTACAGCAAGCGCGTGAAGGAACTCAAGAAGTGGAGCGACAGTGTGGCGGCATTTGGCAGAGAGAAGCAGAAACGACTGCTTGTGTATTGCAACAGAATGGTGAGAGAGAGTTTCATGTACAACTTCCACAACCCGGATTTGTGCTACATGACTCTCGACGAGGAGAACTTCGCCAAGCGTTTCTCCCCATTCATCAACGAGAACAACGTCATCGAGATGACGGAAATGATAGAACGTGCATTGCGTGACATATCGCAGAACGCAAACTCAAAAATGGTGTTCTTCGACATTGCCATGCAAACCATCATATTAATAACACGAAAGAAATGAAAGATTTCAAAGACATGCAATTTAAGATATCCTGCGATTGCGACCGAGGTCTCTCACATTGCGGATGCGGCAGACAGAACATGCAGCTCAATACTTACGACTGGCTGTATGACGTGCCTGGCAATGAGGAGGACACTGACCTTGTGGAGGTGCAGTTCAAGAATACGCGCAAGGGATACTATCATAATGTTAATCACCTCGAACTATGCAAGGGTGATATAGTGGCTGTTGAGGCAAGTCCGGGACATGACATCGGTACCGTGACACTTACCGGACGACTCGTTAAACTGCAACTGAAGAAGGCCAACCTTAAGTCGGCTGACGACATCAAGCGGGTCTACCGCATTGCCAAGCCGGTGGATATGGACAAGTATTACGAGGCTAAGAGCCGTGAGCACGGCACAATGATTCAGAGCCGACAGATAGCCAAGGACCTTGGCCTGCAGATGAAGATTGGTGATGTGGAGTATCAGGGCGATGGCAATAAGGCTATTTTCTATTATATAGCCGATGAGCGTGTCGACTTCCGCCAGCTCATCAAGGTGCTTGCCGACACTTTCCATGTGCGCATTGAGATGAAACAGATTGGAGCACGCCAGGAGGCAGGACGCATTGGCGGTACTGGTCCTTGCGGACGTGAGCTTTGCTGTGCCACATGGATGAAGAACTTTGTCAGCGTCAGCACTAATGCGGCACGCATTCAGGACATTTCTCTCAATCCGCAGAAGCTTGCAGGTATGTGTGCCAAGCTTAAGTGTTGTCTCAACTACGAGGTTGACGACTATGTAGAGGCTGGCAAAAAGATGCCGTCGCGCGACGTTGTGCTTCAGACTATTGATAATGATTACTATCTGTTCAAGTCGGACATCCTTGCCGGACTTGTCACCTATTCCACTGGAAAGGGTGTTGCAGCTAATCTTGAGACTATCACAGCCGAGCGTGCGCGTGCCATTATAGAGATGAACAAGCGAGGCGAAAAGCCTGAATCGCTCACCGAGGATGGCAAGATAAAGGAGAATGCTCGTCCTGCCGACTTGCTTGCCGATGCCGACATAAGTCGTTTCGACAAGGCAAAGAAGAAAAAGAAGAAACAGCCTAAGAAGCAACAGCCAAGGGACAATGCTGCACAGAACACGCAGACTAATCCTAATGCTGCACAGAATGGCCAGACAAAGGATAATGCTGCACCGAAGCCACAACGCCGCGACAACCAACGCCGCGACAACCGTCAGCAACGTCAGCCAAATGCTGGCCCTAAGCCACAGCAACAACAGAATGCTGGTCCTAAGCCTCAGCCTGCACAGAATGCAGCGCCTAAGTCTCAGGACGGCACACAGAACAAAAGTCAGCAGAATGCTGAGCCTAAGCAATGAGAAAGCGTCTGGTTTTTGTCTTCATGGCAGCAGTGCTTGTCATGCTTGCTGCCTGCAACCGGAGGCTTGTCTACGACAAGTATGTGAGCACTCCGGTTGTCGGTTGGGAGAAGAACGACACTCTCTCGTTTGAAGTGTCGCCCGTAGACAGTGCTGCAAGCTATCAGTCGTATTTGGGATTGCGCATCACCGATGCCTATCCCTTCACGGCTCTTACACTCATTGTCGAGCAACATGTGTTCCCGCGCGACGAGGTTGTGACCGACACTGTGTTCTGTCAGCTCACCGACGAACGTGGCAACGCTACTGGCACCGGACTGAGCTATCATCAGTATAAGTTTCCCGTCACAACGCTACAATTGCAGCATGGCGACTCTATACATGTGCGTGTGCGTCATGACATGAAGCGCGAGATTCTTCCTGGTGTGAGCGATATTGGCTTGTCGCTTTACCGTGAATAACAAGCAAAAGACAGGCAATGATAATTTACTGCCTGTTTTTTTTGCGACATATTATAAGTTTCAGTAACTTTGCACCCAATATAAAAAAAGACTGTTAGCAATGAGTGTAGTAAAAATAAAGGACAAGACATTCAAGACCTCAATTCCCGAGGCACAGATTTTGGAACGTGTGAAGGCAGTAGCCGAACGCATCAATACCGATATGGCAGACAAAAACCCATTGTTGCTCGCAATGCTCAATGGCTCGTTTGTTTTTGCCGCCGACCTTATGCGCGAGATTACAGTGCCGTGTGAGATTTCATTTGTCAAGATGTTGTCTTATCAGGGCACATCGTCTACTGGTAAGGTGAAGCAGCTTCTCGGCCTCAATGAGGACATAAAGGGACGCACTGTCATCATTGTGGAGGATATTGTGGAGTCGGGACTTACATTGAAGACATTGCTTGAGACTCTTAAGGAGAAGGAGCCTGCCGATGTCCAGATATGCACTCTGCTGTTCAAGCCCGATTGCCTTCAGGTGCCGCTTGACATTAAGTACGTTGCCATGGAGATTCCAAATGATTTCATCCTTGGCTATGGTCTCGACTACGACCAGCAGGGTCGCAACCTCAGAGACATATATACTGTTGTGGAGTAATAATTCAATATATTATAAACATTCTTAAAGTAAAAAGATGAAAAACATCGTAATTTTCGGTGCCCCAGGTTCAGGTAAAGGTACACAGAGCGACCTTATGATTGAGAAGTATGGTTTCAACCATATCTCTACAGGCGACGTTCTTCGTAGCGAAATCAAGAATGGCACAGAGCTTGGCAAGACTGCCAAGGGTTTTATTGACAATGGTCAGCTTATTCCTGACGAACTCATGGTTAACATTCTTGCCAGCGTATACGACAGCTTTGGCAAGGAGCACAAGGGCGTAATCTTTGATGGTTTCCCACGTACTATCCCGCAGGCTGAGGCTCTTAAGAAGATGCTTGCTGAGCGTGGCCACAAGGTAGCTGCCATGATCGAGCTCGACGTTCCTGAGGATGAGCTTATGACTCGCCTTATCAAGCGCGGTCAGGAGAGTGGTCGCTCGGACGACAATGCCGAGACTATCAAGAAGCGTCTCGACGTTTATCACAACCAGACTGCTCCGCTTATCGAGTGGTACAAGGGTGAGGGCATACACCATCACATCAATGGTCTTGGTGAGCTCAACCGTATCTTCGGTGACATCTGCTCGGTAATCGACGCTCTCTAATTGGGAGTTTGTAGGTATCGATAGATAGCACAGAGAAAAGAATATAAATATATTCAGTATAAAAGCCTGATAGAATACATCGACAAGATGCGTTCTATCAGGCTTTTAGTTCTCATTCTTTTGTCTCCTTTATATTAGAAAGCGTTGCTTCAATGTCTTCGATTGTAGGCAACTGGCTTTGCGATATGATATACAGATGATGCCCCCAAGGAACGGAAAAGAAAACGTCCTCGCTTATTTTGGCAACATGTTGTTGCCCATATCCTTCTTGTAATTGTGCAACAACTTGTTGCACAATTATATTTCCTTGATTATAAAAGAGATACCATTGTCTAATGTATTGTAGATTCCTGTAAGAAAAGCCTTTCATATCACCTTAAATTAGCAGACTTGTAATTTTACAAGAAAGCAAGTCGTTGGATAACAATAAATTATCCAATGCTTGCATATGTCAGGAAATTCTCTTACCTTAGTGCTGCTAAAAACTCAAATAAAGAATATCTGACATAAGGTAAAGGTAAACATAAAATATGAAAAATCACTCCTTTCGGAGGAATTTATTACGCAAGCGTTCTTTTTGAGCAAACAAAATATAGAACAGCCGCTCATCATCGCTCTTGCAGCGATTCATTATGATTTGATGGTTAGTCCAACCAGTAGAAAATAGAATAGTAGGAATTTGTGCCGTTTCAAACGGCACAAATTATATGAAGGTTTTGATATCATATCAAGAGGATAAGATAGTATGTGAAAGTCAATTATTTCGCATACAATCTTATTTTTCCTTTTTCAAAAATAAGCAATAAAAAAAGAAAAGCAAAAAAGCGACTTCGTTGATAGTCAATTATTTACGGGTCTTTTAACAACTTTTGCTTTTTCGAACCTTTTTTTTTATGCCACTATTTGATATAGTATTTACTATCAAAACGTGTTCCTTCTTTCTCTATATCAGTTCCTATCATATCGTATAGTTGCTTTCTAATTTCTTTTATGTCAACATCAGGGATACGATTGGCAATATCTGAAATTTTACTCATTGGGTGCATGCGTATGTCTTCCTTGATGAGGGCTTTGAGTACATGAGGCTCAATCGTCTTCAATGTTGTTACGATATTTGACTTTGCATTACGTAACAAAGTTGGGTTGATTTGGAAGTATGATCCCTTTTTGACTCCACTTTTTGTTATCAAGTGACTTTTGTCCAAGTTGTCGATGTAGCTTCTCAGACGCTCCTCTGCGGAAAGTTGGAGTATCTTAGATAAGTCGGTGGCAGCTATACGCTTTTCTCTTGCAATGATACCAAATGCAATCTTGTTCTTTTGAGATAATTGATAGTTATGATCTACATAATCCATCAAGCGTACAACCTCCTTGTCTGTAATCTCGGCACTTTGGTAAACTGTAACAGTATTGAATGTTGAATCAATCTCAGGTTGTTTCTTGGCTTCGATGGCATCCAACTCATAGATAAAGTCATATCCAGAACCTTCTCCCTCCATTAAACCTAGTGCGCTCAGTATCTCAATCATGTTAGGATTACGTCTATGTTTGGTATGAAGGATGTTGTCTTTGGTTACACCTAAAGGGAGA
>CAKQEI010000006.1 GCA_934230115.1 uncultured Prevotella sp.
GATTCCGTTGGGGTTCGAACCCAAGACCCACAGCTTAGAAGGCTGTTGCTCTAATCCAACTGAGCTACGGAACCATGTCTTCAAATCGAGTGCAAAGGTAATGTTATTTTTTGGAACTGCCAAATTTTTCATTACCTTTTTATCACTTTTTTGCTTTTTCTCTGATAGTCAGCTTTCCAATTTTCTTTTTTTACTCCTCCTCCTTCAGTACTGGCAGCGAAATGTGGTATTTCACGGCGAGAATGCGTATTGCCACGATGACGAAGAAGGCTATAATAACAGAGATTGTCATGTCGCAGCCCCACTCCACGAGGCCCCAATAGGCAAGTCCGCCTAAGACGCTTGCCATGGCGTAGATTTCCTTTTGGAAAATCACGGGCACGTTGTTGAGCAAGACATCGCGCACGACGCCGCCTGCCGAACCCGTGATGGTGCCCATAATTATCGCCACCCAGAAGGGATGTCCGCAGTCGAGGGTCTTCTGTAGTCCGGCCACTGTGAAGAGGGCAAGACCTAGGGTGTCGAAGAAGAACCATGTGTTGTCGAGACGCTTGAGCGAGCGGGCGAACACTATGACAAACATCTGTGCAAGGAAGGTACAGATGATGTAGATAGAGGAGGTCATCCAGAAGGGGGTGACTCCAAGCATCATGTCGCGCAGCGTACCGCCGCCGATGGCTACTGCAATGCCGCATACGAAACCGCCAAACCAGTCGAAGTGCTTGGCTGCCGCATGACGTATACCAGAGATTGCAAAGGCGAAAGTGCCGAGAAACTCAACGACGTTGAGCAACGGACCGTACAATTCTTCGTGTGGTATCATATATCTCTCAGTTCACTACGTTTACTGGGTTGCCACTCAAGAATGCCTTGATGTTGCCTTCGGCAATGTCCATCAGTCGCAGGCGTGCCTCTACTGTGGCCCATGCCACGTGGGGGGTGATGAAGGCGTTGGGCTCCTGGAAGAGCGGGTTGTCGAATGATGGTGGCTCGGAGCACATCACGTCGGCGCAGTAGGCTGCGAGCTGTCCTGTGTGGAGGGCGGCTGCCACGTCGGCTTCGTTGACAAGGGGTCCGCGTCCGGTGTTGACGAGTATGGTGCCCTTGCGCATCTTGGCGAGGCTTTCGGCGTTGATTATCTCGCGTGTGGAGTTGGTGAGCGGACAATGCAGCGAGATTATGTCGCTGGCTCCGAGTATTCCCTCAAGCGTTGTCTTCTGTATGCCTTCGGGCAGGGATGTGGCGTCCTTGCTTGTGAGTGCGAACACGTCCATACCGAAGTCGTGTGCTATGCGCGCCACCTTCATTCCGATGTGTCCCAATCCCACTATGCCTATTGTCTTGCCAGAGAGCTCCATGAGCGGCTGGTCCCAGTAGCAGAAGTCGGGGCAGCGGCTCCACTCGCCCTCTCGCGAGGCTCGTGCGTAGTGGTCGACACGGTTGGTCACGTTGAGAATGTGGGCGAATGTCATCTGCGCCACGCTGTCGGTGCTGTAGGCAGGAATGTTGGTCACTACTATGCCATGCTCTCTTGCGGCTTTAAGGTCGACCACGTTGTATCCTGTGGCCAACACGCCAATGTACTTGGTGTTGGTGAGGTGTGAGATTATCTCGGCGTCGAAAACAGTCTTGTTGGTAAGCACAATCTCGGCGTCGCCCACATGGTCGAGCACCTCTTCGGGTGTTGTGCGCGGATAGACAGTCAACTGTCCGAACTGCTCTATCTTTTCCCAGGAAATGTCGCCAGGATTGACGCCATTACCGTCCATTACTACAATCTTCATTTAATTTGTTTTTTAATTGTTTTAGTTGATGAAAATTTTATTTTTTAATTGGAGTTGAGGGGTTGGGGGTGGAGAAGTAAGGAGTCAAGGACCTTTCTTGACTCCCTCACTCCTTAAACCTCTCGCCCCAGAGCCTCAGCATTTGCTGATACGACTTCTCCTCCGAGGGCGAGTGCTGGGCGTGCCAGATGCGCGTGTTGCCGGCCAAGGCGTCGGGCAGGTATTGCTGCTCCACGAAGTGGTCGGGATAGTCGTGCGAATACTTGTAGCCGTCGTGATAGCCAAGATTCTTCATGAGCTCGGTAGGGGCGTTGCGCAGATGCAGGGGCACGGGCAGGTTGCCGGTCTGCCTGACGAGTTGCAGGGCTGAGTTTATGCCGTTGTAGGCAGAGTTGCTCTTGGGCGACGTGGCGAGGTAGACTGTGGCCTCGGCAAGTGGGATGCGCCCCTCGGGCCATCCTATCTTCATCACGGCGTCGAAGGCTGCGTTGGCAAGCAGCAGGGCGTTGGGGTTGGCAAGTCCAATGTCTTCGGCTGCCGATATTACGAGTCGGCGTGCTATGAACTGCGGGTCTTCGCCTCCTTCTATCATTCGTGCCATCCAGTAGAGCGCGGCGTCGGGGTCGGAGCCGCGTATCGACTTGATGAATGCCGAGATGATGTCGTAGTGCATCTCGCCATCCTTGTCGTAGGCCATGGGGTTCTGTTGCAGCCGCTCCTCCACTATCTTGTCAGTTATCACCACCTCGTCGGCTCCGTCGGCCTCTACCACAAGCTCAAGTATGTTGAGCAGCTTGCGTGCGTCGCCCCCGCTGTAGCGCAGCATGGCGGCGGTCTGCTGCAAGGTGATGTGTCGCTTGGAGAGCTCCACGTCCTTGGTTATGGCGCGCTGGAGCAAGCCAAGCAGGTCGTCCTGTTGCAAGGGCTTGAGCACATAGAGCTGGCAGCGCGAGAGCAAGGGCCGGATCACCTCGAACGAGGGGTTCTCGGTGGTGGCTCCGATGAGCGTCACCACTCCGCGCTCTACGGCTCCGAGCAGCGAGTCTTGCTGCGACTTGGAGAATCGGTGAATCTCGTCGATGAAGAGTATTGGCGAGGCTGAGTTGAAAAACCTGCCGCTCTTGGCGCGGTCGATAACGTCGCGCACGTCCTTCACGCCCGACGTCACCGCGCTGAGGGTGTAGAATGGCGTCTCAAGCTTGTTGGCTATGATCTGCGCCAATGTGGTTTTGCCCACTCCGGGAGGACCCCAAAGTATAAACGACGATATTCGCCCCGCGTCGATCATCTTGCGCAGGACGGCACCCTCGCCCACCAAATGTTTCTGCCCGACATAATCGTCGAGAGTGCGAGGTCTCATTCTTTCAGCTAAAGGTTCACTCATATATGGGCACAAAATTAGAAAAAATATGCGAGATACCCAATATTTTCCTTATCAAAACTTGTAAATTAGAAGTAAAGTATATACTTTTGCAGCACGTATTTAATACATCATATTTAATACATAACATATGAAGCAACAAAAAACTTTGACACTCAAGACACTTACAAAAAGTAATGTATGGGAAGCCCAGGAGAACGACATCCTGAGAATGTGGGAAACAGCCGAAAAGGACGCCGACTTCAAGGACAACCGCAGACATTATATCACTATCATCAAGACAGCTTTCGAGTTGGAGGAGGTGAAGGTGGACCGTCCGGAAATCATTAAGAAGATTGAGGACCGCGGATTCAAGATTGCCAACCTCAACATCGACGACTCGGGCACGGGCAAGTGGGGCATTAAGAAGCGTCCCATCATGCGCGTCACCGACCTTACCTACGAGAACATCCGCCATATCTCGGCTGCTAAGCTCATGGAGGTGCTCGACCGCAACTTCGGCGGCGGATGGGAATCGCTCTCGCAGAGCATACAGGACATTATCGAGAGCGGTTTCGACATCAGCACCACCACTCTGCCCAAGGACCGCCTGCACAAGCCGGGCGGCATGTACGAGAAGAAGGTGAATGACGGTTTCGAGGTGCTTGAGATTCCTAAGGGCGGATGGGTAGAGGCTATTTTTGCCAAGGAGAAGCCTGAGGTGGAGAAGCCTAAATTCCGCGACGACGAGGAGGATGTGCACAAGCGAGAGTATGACGACGACGACGATGAGGAGGAGGACGATGACCTGCCGGAGGACAACTACAACGACGACGACGACGATGATACTTTCGACGAGGACAAGCTCACCGAGGAGAGCTACCGCACTACTTTCGACACCGACCCGGAGGACCTTAACCTTGAGGCGGCTGACGTGACGGATGATGACGATTATTAAAATCTTGGAAGATTCTCGGAAGAAGTTTTAAATAAACACACTACTTCTTTTTTTTAATAATAATATAAGTAAGTGACTATTCAGAATTATCTTTACATATAGTAGGAGGAGGGCGTGTCAAAACTCCCAATATAAATAACAAAAACTCGTTGTACGTTCTTGCGTGGATGTACAACGAGTTTTTGTTTATGTTACAAAAACTTTTAGACATAGCAAAGCCCTGGCTTGTGAAAGTCAGGGTTTTGTGATTTTTAAGAATAAGAGAGTTTTGACACACCCTCCACTAAATTGGCTGTACAATCATGGCAGAGTGGATATGGCAGGGATACCATACCCTCCTACTGATTGCTGTACTTCTTAATGAACTCCTCGCCTCGCGGGTCGCCCAGTTCCTTGGCACGCTGCAAGCATTCGAGGGCCTCCTTCTTCTTTTTCAGTCCGTTGAGAGCCACGCCCTTTATGATGAGGGCATCGGTGGAGTCGGGAGTGATTTGCAGGCAGATGTCGGCTGTGCGCACGGCGTCCTCAAGCTTGTTGACGCGCAGCTGCAACGAGGCAAGCTCGGCAAGATAAATGGGCTGCATGTCAGCAGGAGCCACATAGGCTGCATGGGCGATGTCGTTGAGGGCAGGCTGATACTGGCGCATGTTCATCTCGCACTGGTAGCGAGTGTAGTAGAAGTCGGCAGAGGCACGTCCCACCATGATGGTGTCGTAGACGTTGTAGTCGGCAAGCGCGCCACGATAGTCCTTCATGGCGTCGCGCATCTGGCCGCGGGTGAGGATGTAGGGGGCAGCCACATGGGTGTATGGACGCTCGCAATGGGCCACGGCACTGTCGAGGAGGGCAATGATTTCCTCGTTCTTGGCTCCCATCTGAGTCTTGCACTGTGCTGCCTCGAAGAACACCTCGCTATTAGCCATCGTTGAAGTGGCGAGCGAGGAGAAGATGTCGTAAGCCTTGGCAAAATCCTTCTTGGAATAGAGTATCTGAGCCTGGCGGTGGCGGTAGGCTGGCTGAGGGTCGAGTTTGTAGGCCTCCTCGGCCTGTTGCAGGGCCTTGTCGAGAGTCCACAAGTTGAAGAGCGAGTCGTTGCTGTAGAGCAGCTTCTGATACATCACGCGCGAATACTCAGCGTGAGCCTCGGCCTTGTTGTCGCCCTTCTTGAGAGCCATCTGCATGTCGGCATCGGCTCCTGCATAGTCGCCATAGCCCGACTTGCGCAGGGCGCTTGTGCTGTAGCCGTCAACGGCCTGTGGGAATAGCTGAATGTAGTCGGCTATGTAGCCTGCATACTTGGCAGAGTCCTGCTGCTCGGCTGAGAACATCATCATGAGCTGAGCCTGCTTGCGGTCGGCGGGCAGCTGCATACGTATGCCCGACTTGGCGTAGAGAGGATTGTTGACGTCGAAGGCACTGAAGGCGAGGCTTGCCGCGAAGCGTGCGTCTACGGCATGGGTGTCGAGCGTGGTCTCCGATATCTGGAGCAGGCCTGCCACCTCGCCCTTGTCGTTGACAAAGAGACTTCCGGCGTCGCCGCCCTTGTCGTTATAGGCAAAGATGTAGTAGGCGTACTTCTCCATGAAGTTCTCCTCGCGCTCCACCTCAAACTGGGTGGCGGCCACCTTCTTGGCGTCGAACGACTGCACAAGCCATAGCTTCGCTCCCTTTGTGGCTACCGACTTGGCAAGAGTGGCAGCAGGGGTCTTGGCAGCCTCCACACGGAATCGGCACACGTCGTAGAGCTCGTTGGCTCCGATGAGCGAGCGCACGGCGTAGGTCTTGCCATTGACGTCGGTCACCTCGGCACGGGCGGCGTTGGCAAGGGCCGACCATGCGCCTATGGCCTCGCCATTGTTGGAAACGAAGACTCCGCATGTGTTGCTTGTGGCATTGCCGGCAGAGTCGTATGCGGTGAGCCGGAACATCGACTTGGCCGCGGTCTTCACCTGCGACGGTTGGGCTTGCAAGCCTGCAACGGTCAGCAGCAATGAAAACACTAAAACTACAAAACGATTCATTTTTTGGTTTTAATACTTATTTTTTTTGTTTATTCTTTTTCGGGGCGTTTATTCCTTCATTTTCAACAGCGTCTTCGCGTTGTCGATGGCAGCCTGCGATATGTCGCTGCCACTAAGCATCTGGGCAATCTCTGCCACCCGCTGCTGCTCGTCGAGATGGGTCATGGTGCTCACGGTGCCTTCGGCTGTCTCGTGCTTTGCCACCTTGTAGTGATTGGAGCCAAAGGCAGCTATCTGCGGCAGGTGTGTGATGCAGATCACCTGGCGGTGGGAGTCGCCCATGTCGCGCATGATGTGGGCCATTTGCTCTGCCACACGTCCGCTCACTCCTGTGTCTATCTCGTCGAAGATGATTGTGGGCAATCCTATCGCCTTGCTTATCATTGCCTTGAGCGAGAGCATCACTCGCGCAATCTCGCCACCCGAGGCCACCTGCGACACGGGCTGCATCTCGGTGCTGGAATTGGCGCTGAAGAGGAACACCACCTTGTCGGCACCGCTCGGAGTGAGCTCGCAGGGATTCACCTCCACCTTAAACCTGACCTTCGGGATGCCCAACGGCACAAGGAGTTTGGAGAGTTCCTGCTCCACCTCTAAGGCTGCCTTGCGGCGCAGAGCCGACAGGACATCGGCCTTGGTCTGACACTTGGCGCGCAAGGCCTCCACACGCTGTTCGCACTCCTGCAACCGCTCGTCGCCATTGTCGATGTCGCTGAGCTCGGCGTCGAGAGTGGTGAGTTTGGCAAGGAGTCCGTCGACGTCCGACACATGATACTTCTGCTGCAAGGAATAGATGATGTCGAGACGCGAGGTAATCTCGCTCATGCGCTGCGGGTCGAACTCAATGTCGTCCATCTTTGCGGCTATCTCCTGTGCGATGTCCTTAAGTTCGATGAAGCAGTTGTCGAGACGTTCGGACAGCTCGTTTGCCTCATGAAAAATCTCGCCGATGCCGTTGAGCTGCGACGAAAGGCTTCTCACTCCGTTCACGATGCCCGTCTCCTCGTTGTCGAGCAATTGGCTTGCCTCGTGCAGCACGCGCTTAATGTCCTCGGCATGGCTCATAATCTCGGCAGTCTGCTCCAGCGACTCCTGCTCGTCTGCCTGCAAGTTGGCGTCGGCCAGCTCCTTCTGCTGGAAGCGCAGGAAGTCCTCGTTCTCGCGGTTGCGCTCTATGAGCTGTTTCAGTTCGGCGAGTTGCCGGCTGGCTTCTCGGTAGTCGGCAAATGTGGCGCAATAGTCGGCAAGGCATTGCTTGTCGCGTGCGATGATGTCGACCACGTTGAGCTGGAAGTCCTCCTTGCTCAGCAGCAGGTTCTGGTGCTGGCTGTGAATGTCGATGAGCTGTTCGCCAAGCTCGCGCAGGGTAGCAAGGTTTACGGGCGTGTCGTTGACAAAGGCGCGGCTCTTGCCGCTTACGTTCACCTCGCGTCGAAGAATACATTCCTTTGGCTCGTAGTCGAGGTCGTGGTTCACGAAGAAGTCCTTCAGCACGTCGGAATGATAGACGCTCAAGTCGAACGTGGCCTCAATCACACACTTCTCCCTACCCTTCTTCACCTGACGCACGTCGGCCCTATTGCCAAGCAGCAGTCCTATAGCCCCAATAACAATACTCTTGCCGGCACCCGTCTCGCCTGTTATCACGGAGAATCCGGGATAGAACTGCATGGTGAGATGGTCGATAAGAGTGAAATTCTTTATGTCAAGTATCTTAAGCATGGTTTATTCTTTGATTTTTTCCCAAGCCGTGTTTTGGCTGGCGTTAATGGCGAAGAGAATGTCGTAGACCTTCTCCTTCTCCTTCTGTGTGCCCTTACCCTTGTAGATGTTGGCAAGCTCGTCGCGCTTGTAGTCGGTCCATATCTGTGGCAGGAGGCTCAGGGGGCGGTCGTCGTGGCATTTCTTAAGGCATTCCTCGAGTGCCGTGGTAATGTTGGTGCGTCCTCGCTCCACGTTGGTGGCCATCTCGTCGAGTCCGTTGCGGTAGTAGTCGTACTGCAACTGCCGGAAGGGCTTCATGGCTCCGTCGAGATAGTCGTTGATTATGGCAAAGCGGTTGCGGCTGTTGTCGAAGGCCTTCCATCCAGGATAGTTGAGGTTTTGGGCGTTGTTGGCGAGGTTCATGCAACGTTGCAGCACGTCCTCGCCACCCATTGGGGCAAAGGAGTCGAGATTGATGCCTATTATCAGATAGGCATAGTAGGCCACGAGAGCCATGAGCTGGTTGTCCACCTGCTCCTCGTTGAACTGCAACTGCTGAAACTGCGCATACTCGAAGTTGAAGTCGTTGTCGGTGTTGTTATATAATGTGGTGGTATAGGTGGAATTGTAGACGGGGCGGTTGGCCTGCACCACGGCACGGCATGTGAAGACGTTGTTGGTGTTGTCGTACTTGGTGACGGTGATGTTGAAATTGCAGGCAATGCGCTCGTTCTTCTGAAATTGCAGATTGGTCCACTGCCTCTCGTTGATGAACTGCGTAAGGTTCTGCTCTATCTCCTCGAACACACTGGCGTCGGTGCCCTGCACCTGCGAATGGTTGATGGTGACCTTGGCATTAAGCTCCTGGGCACAGGCATCGGAGCCGCCCCCTAAAGCCAAGGAGGCTGCCGCCAATGCTGTGCACAATATACGTTTCGCTCTATACATTATTATATATATACGTTTTGGTTTTTACTTGCCGCCACGAGTTTTGCCCTCTACCACCCGTTCAAGCTCGTCAACGATAAACTGTGCCGTTTCTGCCTTCGAGCATTTGGGATAGGCTTTCTTGCCTTGGCGGCTAATTATCTCAATCTGGTTGTCGTCGGTGCGGAAGCACGTGCCCTTGTTCTGCAAACTGTTGAGCACAATGAAATCGGCATTCTTCTTCTCAAGCTTGCGCTGTGCGTTGGCCTCCTCGTCGTTGGTCTCCAAGGCGAAGGCCACGATGGTCTGCTCCGGCTTCTTGGCTGCGCCCAATGCCGCGGCAATGTCGTGGTTGGGGCAAAGCAGAATGGTCATGTCGTAGTTGCCACGCTTTATCTTCTGGTCGGCCACGGTGGCAGGACGGAAGTCGGCAACGGCGGCAGCGAGTATTGCCACGTCAGAATCGTTGAAAGCCGAAGTGGCGGCGGCGTACATCTGCTCACAGCTCTCCACGTCGATACGGCTGATGGCACTGGAGCAAGACAAGCTCACCGGACCTGCCACAATAGTGACGGCGGCTCCGCGGCGGCGGCACTCCTCGGCAATGGCAAATCCCATCTTGCCGCTGGAATAGTTGCCCACGAAGCGCACGGGGTCTATCTTCTCGTAGGTGGGTCCCGCCGTTATCATCACCTTCTTGCCCTTAAGCGGCGACGCGCTGTCCTGGCGGTCGAAGTATTCCGACACTCGCTGTGCTATGATGGCAGGCTCCTCCATGCGTCCCTTGCCTTCGAGTCCGCTTGCAAGAAATCCGCTTGCCGGCTCCACAATCATGTTGCCGTACGACTGCAGGGTGAGCATGTTGGCTTGTGTGGACGGGTGGCGATACATGTCGAGGTCCATGGCGGGAGCCACGAACACGGGGGCCTTCATCGAGAGATAGGTGGTGATGAGCATGTTGTCGGCAATGCCGTGAGCCATTTTGCCCAAGGTGCTTGCCGTGCATGGAGCAATGACCATGGCGTCGGCCCAGAGTCCGAGGTCGACGTGCGAGTTCCAAGTGCCGTCGCGCTGCGAGAAGAACTCGCTCACCACGGGCTTGTGGGTCAATGCCGAGAGGGTGATGGGGGTGATGAACTCCTTGCCTGCTGGCGTGATGACCACCTGCACCTCAGCCCCCTGCTTGATGAACTCCCTTATGAGCAGGCACGACTTGTAGGCTGCTATCGAGCCTGTAATGCCGAGAACTATCTTTTTGCCTTTGAGCATAACTTTATTTGTTATTGAGAAACTTTATTTGTTATCGAACATGCGAAACTTGGGTTATTTATTAAACCCCTTCAAACGGATGCGTGTGAGCACCTGCTTGGTGTTGAAGGTGAAGTCGCCCGCCATCATCCAGCTGTAATAGCCGGGGTCTATGCGGAGCACGTCGGCCACCGAGCGTCCCTTGTATTTGCCGAAGTTGAAAGCCTCGAATCGGCGTTCCTTGCCTTCGTTGTCGAGCAGCGGTTTGCCGTCCTTGTCGAGCAATGGTCGCCACACAATGCGTCCGGCAAAGTCCACATTGTCGTTCTGCTTTGAGAATTCGGCAAGGAAGTCCATGTCGTTCTCCAGCACGCGGTCGGGCTCTTCCTGCACTCCTGGCGCATACTTGTCGAGCTCGCCCATAAGCACACGGTAGGTAGCCTCGGTGTCCTCGTCGGCGCGGTGGGCAGTGAAGTCCTCCTCCATCTTTCTGCCGCAATAGAACTTATAGGCAGCAGCAAGATTGCGGCGTTCCATCTTGTGGAAGATGGTCTGGGCGTCGATGAGTCGGCACTTCGAGAAGTCGAAGTCGATACCTGCACGCAGAAACTCCTCGGCAAGCATAGGAATGTCGAAATGGTTGGAGTTGTAGCCGGCGAAGTCGCATCCCTGCATCTTCTCGTTGAGTTGCTGGGCCACCTGCTTGAATGTTGGCGCGTCGGCCACATCGTCGTTGCTGATGCCTGTGAGCTCTACCACTTCCTGCGGAATGGCCTTGTCGGGATTGATAAGCAGATTCTCGCGCTGCTCCTCGCCGTCGGGCATTACTTTAATGTAAGAGATTTGAATGATGCGGTCGCGCACAAGGTCGAGACCAGTTGTCTCAAGGTCGAAAATTATAAGGGGTCGGGTTAATTTTAGTTTCATTTCTTCGGTTTCGTTTTTAAACGATTTTTCGTGAGAGAGCGAAGGGGCACGTGCTCCTCAAGAGCATCATAGGTCCTTACACACCTCACGAAAAATTAATGTTTGTTTTCTTTATTTATGTTCATGCACTTGCATGGCGCGTGGTGACACGCCTGTGAATGCTCTGCACCGAACAGCCAATTAATAATCAATAACCAATAATTAATAATTCGACTAATCGTTGAGCAGCATCGGCATTATCAGCATCAAAATGTCCTGGTCCTCGGGCTGAGTGACAGGCACAATCACTCCGGCGCGGCTTGGGTCGGCAAGCTGAATGTTCACCTCGTCGCTCACCAGGCAGTTGAGTGTGTCGTAGATGGCAGAGCCCTTGAAGCCAATGTCCATAGTTGCGCCGTTGTAGTCGCAGGTGAGGGTCTCCTTGGCACTTGTGGCGAAGTCGATGTCCTCGGCTGTAAGGCGGAGCATTCCCTTCTCGATGTGGAAGCGCACGAGCTGGCTGCTCTCGCTTGCAAACGGAAGCACACGCTTTAGCGCGCTCATGAGCGACTTGCGGTCGATGGTGAGGCAGTTGGTGTTGGCAGTTGGGATAACCGAGTTGTAGTTGGGATAGCGGCCCTCTATAAGTCGGCATCTGAGTATACCGTCGGCGTAGCGCACCTCGGCACTACGGCTGTCGAACTTAATCACCACGTCGCAATCGTTCTTTGCCAGCACTCCCTTGAGCAGCTGTGCGGGCTTCTGCGGCAGGATGAACGAGGCAGGCGTTTCCTCGGCAAACACAGTGAGCACACGGTTGCGCACGAGCTTATGGCCGTCGGTGGCCACGATGGTGAGGCTGTCGGCTTTAAGGTCGAAGTAGACGCCTCCCATCACCGGGCGAATCTCGTCCTGGGCAGTGGCGAAGAGCGAGCGCGAGATATTCTCGGCAAGCACTCCCGACTCGATGGTTATTGTGGTGAGGTCGTCCTGCATTTCGGGAGCCACGGGATATTCCTCGGCTGGCTGTGCTGCGAAGTTGAACGTACCGTTCATATAGTCGATTTCTATCGTGAGGTCGTCTTCGTTCACGCTGAAGCTAAGGGGCTGCTCGGGCAGCTCTTTCACAGCATTAAGTATTGTACGGTTGGACAGCGCGAAGCGTGCGTCACCGCTGCAATCATCAAGTTCAATGGTCGACTGCATTACATTCTCATTGTCGCTGGCAGTGACGGTGAGCGTGTTGTTAGCAATTTCGAACAGGAAACAGTCGAGTATACTGATAGTATTCTTACTGTTGATAACCCTTGCGAGGGTCTGAAGGCGCGCGTTGAGCGTTCCGCTTGATAATGTGAATTGCATTATATTATTGATTTTTTATGTTATTATTTCAAGTTATTACGAGTGCAAAGATAGTGATTTTAAAGTCCACATCGGCTAACTCTATCACAAAAATACAAAAAAAAGTTCGAGTAGAAGAAAAACCCTTGCAAAAGTTTCGGGTTTTAATACAAATTTACTAACTTCGCACATTGAATGTATGTGGCACGGCTTATGCGCCAACCCCATACTACGCAATTATCACACATTTAAAAAAGCAATTATTACACATTAAATACTTAAGCAAAAACAATGGAATTACAAGGAAAAATTATCACCGCGCTGCCTGCCAAGACTGGCACATCGGCACGTGGAGAGTGGAAGGTTCAAGAATATGTGGTCGAGACTCACGACGCTTATCCCAAGAAGATGGTATTCAGCGTTTTCGGCGACGACCGCATCCAGCGTTTCAACATCCAGGTGGGCCAGGAAGTGACTGTGTCTTTCGACATCGACGCTCATGAGTACAACGGACGTTGGTTCAACAGCATCCGCGCCTTCGACGTGCGTCAGGTTGACCCTGCCTCTGTAGCTATGCAGCCAGGCGTTATGGCTGGTTCGGCTTTCGGTCCGGCTCCCGCTGCAGCTCCCGCTCAGCCTGCCGCCGCTCAGCCTGCCGCTCCTATGGCTGATGCCGAGGACAAGGTTGACGACCTGCCGTTCTAATTTAGTCCATTGCCAATTATGACCTACTTACTTGCCTGTGCAAAGGTAACTACTTTCAGGCGAATCTGTAGCGCAGAGATGGAAATGTTATTTCCCGTTTTGCTCAGGGGAAGGTCACAGTGGTGAACTGAATAGTTACGCGAAAAAAGTTAACAGCGAAGCCTAATGCTTCTAATGCTATAAACTAATAAAAAAACTGTAGGAGGAACAAAAATCCCTCCTACAGTTTTTTTTGCCGTAAACAAATAACAGTTCATTTTTTACATATATTAGGAGAATATGGCATCCATGCAATATCCACTAAATCGATAGGACAATGTCACTCCACTCCTACCACTCTCACCACTCCATCGCTCACTCTGAACTTCACGTCTTTTCCCGCAAACAACATTCCGTACACTTTCTCGGGAATGTCCTGATATTGCGGACGCGGGTCAAGCTCAAGCACACCACGCAACGACTCCAGCTCTTCCTTTGTGAACGCCGAAACCACATCATCCGACATTTCCACCTCAAGCCTGCGGATGGCGTGACTGTCGACAAAGCCGCTGCGGGCGTCGGGATGGGAGTCGGCATAAACCACATAGGGCTTAATGTCGTAGATGGGAGTGCCGTCCATAAGGTCGGCCCCAAGCACATGAATCAGCGGACCATTGGGCGCGTCGAGCTCCAGCTCCGAAATTCTCACCGACGAGAGTCCCAACCCATTCGGGCGGAAGGGCGAGCGTGTGGCAAACACGCCCATCCTCACGTTTCCACCAAGCAACGGCGGACGCACCACCGGACTCGTAGCCGCATGGCGATTGGCCGAGAAGCCCCATATAAGCCACAGATAGTCGAAACCCTCCATGCCACGAATGGCGTCAGCCGAACGATGTTTGGGCACAAACTCTATTGTGCCGTGCAGATTCTCCACAAGTCCGCTCTGCTTCGGGATGCCAAACTTCGACGAGAATGGCGAGCGGAAGAAAGCTATCGGTTCTATTTCCATAACCTAAAAACCGTAGCTGAATCCAAGTGAAATATACTCCTTCATCTGCCAATAGCCATGCTTGCCGTCGCGAGCCGCACCGTCGTCGAAGCGCGGATAGAGGAAGAGGTTGCTCGAGATGTATTTGTTCACGACAAACGTGAACGTGTTCTCCCACTCCATCAGCATTCGCTTATAAGTAGTGTAGGCATAGAGGCGAGTCTTCCAACGCACGTCCTTAGCCAACTGCCAGTTGAAGTCGACCGTAATCTCCGAACCGAAATCGTTCTTCACATGCTTGTCAGCATCGAGTCCGAAACGTGTGGAGAGTTTCTTGTCGCTCACGTAGGTGAGCTTATAGGCTATAGGAGCCAAGTGGGCCGAGCCCTTCAGCTTGCCCTTCAGCCAGTTGATGTTGTAGTCCATACCGAGTGACGGGGTGAGGTAGAGAGGGGCAAGAAACTTTGAGTAGACATTGGGGTCGTTGCTCTTTAGGCCGCGCATGAACTGTGTGCTGGCAATGAGCTGCAAGGAGTAGTACCACTTCTTCGTGGCCTGCAGTCCCACCTTGCCTGTATAGCGCAGGAGGTCTTCCGAGGCACGCACCGTGTGCAGAGTGTCGCCGCGCGAGTTCTGGAAGCCAAGTCGCATTTCGAGTTTGTTGTCCCAGCGGAAGCGTTGCTTGTTGTTGTAGTTGGCCTGCAGCGTCACCGTGCCGAGCATAGAGTAGTTGCTCTCGCCGCCCTTATACCAGTTGTCGGACACATAGTTCTGGAAAAGCTGCAAATTGTAGTCGCCGCTGAAACTCCAGAAGTTTGGCTTCTCCACAATAATATTAATAGGCGACTCAATGCGTTCCTCCTTCACCTTTGGCGACACCATTCCCACAATGTCCACATCGCGCTCCACGGTCTCCTCCTTAGGCTGAATGAGCGGACCTGCATGGTCGAGCTGGCTCTGCGTGCCGCTCACGAGGTCGGGACGCTGCATGTAGATGTCGAGCAACGTCTGGTTCTGCCACGAGTTGCAGGACGGAGCCGACATCGAGAACACCGACTCTATTATATTATGGTAGAAAGTCAATGGCACAAAGAATCGGTAGTACCTTCCGTCGGGCTCTGCCACAGTCATGGAGTCGTTGGCTGCATAAACAGAGTCGATCGCAACGCGCCTGCTCTGAAGCGAGTCCATGTAGTTTTTCACCAACACAGGCACCGTGTCCACATCCGCCTGATGCGACTTGCGCGAGCGGGTCTGCGAGTTTGCAACCACCGCAAATCCCACAAACAATAATATCAATATATTCCTCATTCTCATATAAGTAAAATGTTTTGGCGCAAAGGTAATAATAAATTTTGGAATTGCTTGTACGTTTCGCATTTTTATACTAACTTTGCACCTTGTATTAATGGATAAAATAGAAGATTAATTCTAATAATTATATATATCGTGGCTGAAACAAAGTACATATTTGTTACTGGCGGCGTTGTCTCTTCGCTTGGCAAGGGCATCATTTCGTCGTCAATCGGTAAGCTCTTGCAGGCAAGAGGTTACAACATCACTATCCAAAAATTTGACCCGTACATCAACATCGACCCTGGAACACTCAACCCCTATGAGCACGGCGAGTGCTACGTGACTGTTGACGGAATGGAAACCGACCTCGACCTCGGACACTACGAGCGATTCACCGGCATCCAGACCACAAAAGCCAACTCCCTCACCACTGGACGTATCTACAAGGCTGTGATCGACAAGGAGCGTCGAGGCGACTATCTCGGCAAGACCATCCAGGTGGTGCCTCACATCACCGATGAAATCAAGCGCAACGTGAAGCTGCTCGGGCAGAAGTATCACTACGACTTCGTGATAACCGAGATTGGCGGAACCATAGGCGACATCGAGAGCGCACCCTACATGGAGGCCATACGCCAGCTGAAATGGGAGCTTGGCAAGAATGCCATTAATATACACCTCACCTACGTGCCTTACCTCAAGGCTGCGGGCGAGCTTAAAACCAAGCCTACGCAACACTCCGTGAAGGAGCTGCAGAGCGTGGGCATTCAGCCAGACGTACTGATTCTGCGCACGGAGAAGCACCTTGAGGAGGGAATACTGAAGAAGGTGGCAAGCTTCTGCAATGTCGACCTCAACTGCGTGATTCAGAGCGAAGACCTGCCAAGCATCTACGAGGTGCCTGTCAACATGCAGAAGCAGGGCCTCGACACTGCCATTCTGCGCAAGATGGGCGAACCCATCGGCGAGACACCTGCCTTGGGCCCGTGGCGTTCGTTCCTCGACCGCCGCAACAAGGCTACAGAGACCGTGAACATCGGACTCGTTGGCAAATACGACCTGCAGGACGCCTACAAGTCGATACGCGAGAGCCTCTCGCACGCTGGCACATACAACGACCATAAGGTGAACATCACATTTATCAACTCCGAATTCCTCACCGAGGAAAACGTAGCCGAGAAGCTTGCTGGACAGGATGGCATTCTCATCTGCCCGGGATTCGGACAGCGTGGCATCGAGGGCAAGATTGTAGCTGCCCACTACTGCCGCACACACAACATTCCTACCTTCGGCATCTGCCTCGGTATGCAGATGATGGTGATTGAGTTTGCACGCAACGTGCTTGGCTACGCCGATGCCAACAGCCGCGAGATGGACGAGAAGACTCCACACAACGTGATCGACATCATGGAGGAGCAGAAGAACATCACCAACATGGGCGGAACAATGCGACTCGGTGCCTACGAGTGTGTGCTGCGACAGGGCTCGCGCGTGTTCAATATATATAATAAGGAACACATTCAGGAACGCCACCGCCACCGCTATGAGTTCAACAACGACTTCCAGAAGGAATATGAGCGTGCGGGAATGCAATGCGTGGGACGCAACCCAGAGAGCGACCTCGTGGAGATTGTGGAGATTCCGGGCATGAAGTGGTACATTGGCACTCAGTTCCACCCCGAATACCAGAGCACTGTGCTTCACCCCCACCCGCTCTTCGTCGACTTTGTGAAGACTGCTATTGAGAATAAGAAGAAGTAGCAGCAACAGCAGGACAACTTTAATATCATAATACGGGAGTTAACGGATTTTGCAACATAAATTCCGTTAACTCCCATTTGCGGTAAAAATAAATCAACAAATTTAATAACCAACAAATTTTAAAAAAAAGTGAACAAAAACAACATCATCGGATTTGTGCTTATGGCCGCCGTACTGATTGGATATGGCATCTGGAGCCAGCCGTCTGCCGAACAGAAGGCTGCGCAGAAACGCCAAGACTCCATCGAGAACGTGGCACGAGTGAAAGCCGAAAATGCTGCAAAGCTGGCAGCACAGCAGAAGACCGCACAGGCTAAGGCAGCTGCCGAAGCCGACACAACCGCTCTGTTTCATGCAGCTCTCAAGGGCAACGCCACCAACGTTGTGCTCAAGAACAACGACGTGGAACTCACACTCAACACCAAGGGTGGCGTAGTGACAAAGGCTGTTATCAAGAATTTTGACGACCGCAACGGCAACAACTACGTCACGCTCTTCGACGACAAGACGCAGAGTCTGAACTTTGCCATGGCGGCCAAGACTGTGAACATCAACACAGCCGACCTCTACTTCACACCGTCCAACCAGACCGACTCTACCGTGACCATGACCGCTGCTGCAGGCAACGGCAAGTCGCTCGTCATCAACTACGTGCTGGGCAAGGACTACATGCTCCACACGCAGATTCAGGCCGTGGGACTTGGCAACGACTTCGCTCCATCAACCGACCGCATGGACGTGCAGTGGAAGGAGCTTGCACGACAGCAGGAGCGCGGATTCACCTTCGAGAACCGCTACGCCTCGCTCACCTACCACAAGACCGACGGCGGCACCGACTACCTCTCCGAGGCTAAGAGCGTGACCGACGAGGCCATTGAGGAGAAAATCGACTGGGTGGCTTTCAAGAACCAGTTCTTCTCGGCTGTGATGATTGCCAAGAACGACTTTGCCGAGAACGCCTCGCTCTCAAGCATTCCGCAGGAGAAGGGCTCGGGCTATCTGAAGCAGTATGAGGCCAAGATGAAGACATTCTTCGACCCAAGCGGCAAGACTCCATCGGAGTTCGACTTCTACTTCGGTCCAAATGATTTCCGCTTGCTCAACCGTGTGGAGAAGGAGTGCCAGTTCAACAAGGACTTGGAGATGCAGCGTCTGGTCTACCTCGGCTGGCCGCTCTTCCGCATCATCAACCGCTGGTTCACCATCTACGTGTTCGACTTCCTCACCGGACTGAACATCAACATGGGCATCGTGCTCATACTCATCACCCTGCTCCTCAAAATCATCACCTATCCTATGGTGAAGAAGAGCTACATGTCGTCGGCTAAGATGCGTGTGCTCAAGCCGAAATTGGAGGAGGCTACAAAGCATCTCAACAAACCCGAGGACCAGATGCAGAAGCAGCAGGCCATGATGGCCGAGTACGCCAAATATGGCGTGTCGCCTCTGTCGGGCTGTCTGCCTATGCTCATCCAGATGCCTATCTGGATTGCCATGTTCAACTTCGTGCCTAACGCCATTCAGCTGCGTGGCGAGAGCTTCCTCTGGATTAAGGACCTCTCTACCTACGACCCAATCCTGGAGTGGAACACCAACCTCTGGCTCATAGGCGACCACCTCTCGCTCACCTGCATCCTCTTCTGCGTTGCCAACATTCTCTACTCGCTCATGACCATGCGCCAGCAGCGCGACCAGATGGTGGGTCAGCAGGCCGAGCAGATGAAGATGATGCAGTGGATGATGTTCCTCATGCCGGTGATGTTCTTCTTCATGTTCAACGACTACTCGGCTGGCTTGAACTTCTACTACTTCATCTCGCTCTTCTTCAGCGCTGCCATCATGTGGACGCTGCGCAAGACTACCAACGACGACAAGCTGCTTGCCATCCTCGAGAAGAAGTATGAGGAGAACAAGAACAACCCGAAGAAGCTCAGCGGTCTTGCTGCCCGACTCCAGGCTATGCAGGAGCAGCAGCAGGAGCTCCAGCGCAAACGCGAGGAACTGGAGCGCAAGCGCAAGGGACTCTAACCTCAAACAATAAAACAATGAACAAAACTTTATCATTCGCTGTCGCAGCCGCTATCGGCTGCGCCAGCATCAATGCAGAAGCGCAAACTATGATTGGCAAGACTACCGACGTGGCTGCTATCAGCAAGGGCGACCGCATGACTCCCGAAACCCTCTGGGCTATGGGACGCATCGGCGGTGCAGCAGCCTCGCCCGACGGCAAGACCATTGCCTATCAGGTGGGCTACTACAGCGTGAAGGAGAACAAGAGCCACCAAATGCTCTACACAGTGTCTGCCGACGGCAAACGCCAACAGACCCTCACCACCACAGCTGCAAGCGAGACCGACGCCACATGGATCAACGGTGGCAAGCGCATCGCCTTCCTCTCTAAGGGTCAGCTCTGGACTATGAACGCCGACGGATCCGACCGCCGACAGCTCACCAAGAGCGACATTGACATCGAGGGATTCAAATTCTCGCCCGACGAGAAGAAGGTGATCCTCATAAAGTCGCTGCCCTATCACGAGAGCATAAAGAAGAACCCCGACGACCTGCCATTGGCTACAGGCCGAGTGGTGACCGATCTCAACTACCGACACTGGGACCACTACGTCGAGACCGTGGCACATCCTTTCGTGGCTAACGTAGCTGCCGACGGCATCGACAGCGGCAAGGACATCATCGAGGGCGAACCTTACGAATGCCCTATGGCCCCCTTCGGTGGCGTGGAGCAGTTGGCGTGGAGCCCCGACTCCAAGACCATTGCCTACACCTGCCGCAAGAAGACAGGCGTGGACTATGCCACTTCTACCGACTCCGACATATTCCTCTACAACGTTGCCACTGGCTCTACCAAGAACCTCTGCAAGCCCGAGGGCTACAAGGCTCCTGAGGTAGACTACACAACATCGCTGAAACACCAGGCGGTGAACAATCAGGCCGACGACGTGAACGTAGGCTACGACACCAACCCGCAGTTCTCGCCCGACGGCAAGTATGTGGCTTGGCAGTCGATGAAGCACGACGGCTACGAGAGCGACCGCAACCGACTCTGCGTCTACAACCTCGCCACCGGCGAGAAGAAGTATGTGGCCGAGAAGTTCGACTCCAACGTCGACGCCTTCTGCTGGGCTGCCGACTCCAAGACGCTCTACTTCATTGGTTGCTGGCATGCTTGCGTGAACATGTATCAGACCAACATCAATGGCGAGCTTAAACAGCTCACCGACGACAAGATGGACTTTGGCTCTATTCAGATGCTCGGCAACACGGGCAAGATTCTCGCCTCGCGCCACAGCATCTCGCAGGCCGACGAGCTCTACATCATCACTCCGGGCAAGGACGTGAGCAAGACTAAGGTGCAGCAGCTCACATGCGAGAACAAGGCTTTCTACGACCAGCTCGAAATGGGCAAGGTGGAGGAGCGTTGGGTGAAGACCACCGACGGCAAGCAGATGCTTGTATGGGTGATTCTACCGCCCCACTTCGACGCCAACAAGAAGTATCCCACACTGCTCTTCTGCGAGGGCGGACCGCAGAGCCCCGTGAGCCAGTTCTGGAGCTACCGCTGGAACTTCCAGATTATGGCTGCCAACGACTACGTGGTGATTGCCCCAAACCGCCGCGGATTGCCGGGCTTCGGCTCTGAGTGGAACGAGGAGGTGTCGGGCGACTGGACTGGCCAGTGCATGAATGACTATCTCTCGGCCATCGACGATGCTGCCAACAACCTGCCCTACGTCGATAAGGACCGCTTAGGATGCGTGGGCGCAAGCTTCGGAGGCTTCTCGGTATACTATCTTGCCGGACACCACAACAAGCGCTTCAAGGCGTTCATAGCCCACGACGGTGCCTTCAATCTCGAGTCGATGTACACCGACACCGAGGAGGCATGGTTCTCCAACTGGGAATATGACGACGCCTACTGGAAGTACGTTAAGTCGAACCGCGCCAAGCGCACCTACGCCAACTCACCGCATAAGTTCGTAGACAAGTGGGACACTCCTATCCTCTGCATCCACGGCGAGATGGACTACCGCATCAACGCCAACCAGGGCTTCGGAGCATTCAACGCAGCTCGTATGCGCGGCATCCCCGCCGAACTCCTCATCTACCCCGACGAGAACCACTGGGTGCTGAAACCACAGAACGGTGTGCTCTGGCAGCGCACATTCTTTGGGTGGCTGGACAAGTGGCTCAAGTAAGTTTTGAATTTTGAGTTTTGAATTTTGAATTATCGGCAAAGCCGATTAGGAATTGTTCAGTTTTGAATTGAAAATTACTTATAGGAAAATAAAGAATCAACAACTCAAAAAACAAAATTGAACAATTCAAAATCGCCAAAGGCGACAATTCAAAACTCAAAACTCAAAATTCAAAATTGCCTTCGGCAATAATTCAAAATTCAAAATTCAAAAATCAAAAATATGGAAAAGGTAAATCAACTATTAAACGATAAGGCATGGGCACGTTGGACAGCCCTTGTGCTTATCGCATCGATGATGTTCTTCGGCTACATGTTTGTCGATGTAATGTCACCAATCCAGGCTCTCATGGAGAGCGAGAAGGGATGGGGCCCCGACACGTTCGGAACCTACGCCGCATCCGAGTATATTGTCAACGTATTGGGATTCCTCATCATCGCAGGCGTCATCCTCGACAAGATGGGTGTGCGCTTCACCGGCACACTGTCAGCCTCAATGATGTTCATCGGAGCACTCATCAAGTTCATCGGCATCAGCGACTGGTTCGCCACAACAGCCTTCTCTCACTGGCTTGACTCATGGTGGGTCACTCTCCCCGCAAGCGCAAAGATGGCATGCTTCGGCTTCATGCTCTTCGGCTGCGGCTGCGAGATGGCAGGCACCACCGTGTCGAAGGCCATCGCCAAATGGTTCAAAGGCAAGGAAATGGCCCTCGCAATGGGTCTGGAGATGGCTATTGCCCGTGTGGGCGTGTTCGCCATATTCTCCATCTCGCCAATCATCGCAAGCCACTTTGGCACAGTAGTAGCTCCGGTAGCGTTCTGCACAGTATTACTGCTCATCGGCCTTATCACCTTCATCGTGTTCACATTCATGGACAAGGCCCTCGACAAGCAGTTGGGCGACTCGGCAGAGGGCGGCGAGTCGGAGGAAGAGTTCAAGTTCAGCGACCTCGGCAAGATATTCTCTTCGCAGGTGTTCTGGATTGTAGCCCTTCTCTGCGTGCTCTACTACTCAGCCATCTTCCCCTTCCAGCGCTACGGAGCCAACATGCTCCAGTGCAACCTCGACGGTATCTCGCCTGAGGACGCAGCCAACATCTTCCGTTGGTTCCCCATCGGCGCAGCCGTGATCACTCCGTTCCTTGGCAACTTCCTCGACCGCAAGGGCAAGGGAGCCACAATGCTCATCTTCGGAGCCATCCTGCTCATCTGCTGCCACCTCGTGTTCGCCTTCGTGCTGCCCGAGACCAAGAGCCCAGTCATCGCCTACTCCACCATCGTACTCCTTGGCATCTCGTTCGCCCTCGTGCCCGCTGCCTTGTGGCCAAGCGTGCCTAAGATTATCGATGAGAAGATTCTTGGTTCTGCCTACTGCCTCATCTTCTGGGTGCAGAACATTGGCCTTTGCTTCGTGCCGAAACTCATCGGCAACCTCCTTGCATCGACCAACGCCAACAACCCCGCAGTTATCGCAGCCAAGAACGCAGGCGCCGACTTCATCCCCTACGACTACACCGTGCCTCTCGTGGTGTTCGCCAGCTTCGGTGTGCTCGCATTGCTCTTCGCCATCTACCTCAAGGCCCTCGACAAGAAGAGAGGATTCGGACTTGAGGAGCCGAATATAAAGGGATAGAGGGAGTTTTGAGTTTTGAATTTTGAGTTTTGAATTGTGCGCTACGCGCATTAGGAATTGTTCAATGTTGAATTGAGAATTCCTAAATCAAAATTCAAAACTCAAAATTGAATAATTCACAATCGGCTTTGCCGATAATTCAAAATTCAAAACTCAAAACTCAAAACTCAAATTTGCTTAATATTATGTAAATTAGCAAGTTCGGAAGGTGAATAATCGAGAAATCGAGAAAAAAACATTCAATAAATTTTCGTATCACACGAAAAACTTGTATCTTTGCACGTCCTTAGAAGTAAGGAATAAATAAACAAGATAACAAAAATACATAATTCAAATGACTAAAGCAGATATCATTAACAAAATTGCTGAGAGTACTGGTTTGCAGAAGAAAGACGTATCGGTTGTCGTGGAAAGTTTCATGGAGTGCATAAAGGACAGCCTCCTGTCTAACAAGGAGAATGTTTACCTGCGTGGATTTGGAAGTTTCATAGTAAAGCACCGCGCTGCCAAAACAGCACGCAACATTCTCAAGAAAACCACAATGAAGATTGGTGCTCACGACCAGCCAAGCTTTAAGCCAGCAAAATGCTTCATCGAGGAAATGAAGAATGCAACAATTGAGGAATAATTATCATATTATAAATTAACATATTAAACAATAAAAATTTTAAAGTTATGCCAAACGGAAAGAAAAAAAAGGGTCACAAGATGGCTACTCACAAGCGTAAAAAGAGATTACGTAAGAACAGACATAAGAGCAAGTAAGAAAGCCTGCCCATAAGGGTCAGTTCCGAAATGGGGGCGCGTCAAACACAATGCATCCGCAATGAGCTTTGGCGCGCCCCTATGCTTTTTATTCATACGAGTTTTTAATCAGATTAATCTAAATAAGAACAGAAAGAGAAATGACCAGCGAAGTTATTATCGACGTTCAACAGAATGAAATATCCATCGCTCTCTTGGAAGACAAGCGACTGGTGGAATACCAGACAGAACCAAGTTCCGCCTCATTCTCTGTTGGCAATATCTATGTAGCGAAAGTTAAAAAACTAATGCCCGGACTGAACGCCAGTTTCGTGGACGTTGGCTACGAGCGCGACGCCTTTCTCCACTATCTTGATTTAGGCAATCAATTCAATTCTTACGAAAAGTACCTAAGACAGGTACAGAGCGACAGAAAGAAACTTTATCCTTTTGCCAAGGCCACACGACAGCCCGACCTCAAAAAGGACGGAAGCGTGCAAAACACTCTCACAGTGGGACAAGAGGTATTGGTGCAGATTGTAAAGGAACCAATATCTACCAAAGGACCACGACTCACAGGCGAGCTGAGCTTTGCAGGACGCTACCTCGTGCTCATGCCATTCGGCGACAAAGTTTCGGTGTCATCCAAAATTAAAAGCGGTGAAGAGCGCGCACGACTCAAGCAGCTCATCAACAGTATCAAGCCTAAAAACTGTGGCGTAATAGTACGCACTGTTGCTGAGGGCAAACGTGTTGCCGAACTGGACGCAGAACTCAAAATACTCACCAAGCGTTGGGAAGACGCTCTCATAAGAGTGCAGAAGACCCAGAAACGCCCACAACTCATTTTCGAAGAAACAGGACGTGCCGTAGCCCTGCTTAGGGATCTGTTCAACCCCACCTACGAGAACATCTATGTCAACGACGAAAACGTGTTCCATGAAGTAAAACACTATGTAGAACTCATCGCCCCAGAGAAAGCCAACATAGTGAAACTCTACACTGGCAGCGTTCCTATCTTCGACAATTTTAATGTAACGAAACAAATTAAGTCCAGTTTCGGAAAAACCGTCAACTACAAACACGGCGCTTATCTTATCATCGAACACACCGAAGCTCTGCACGTGGTAGACGTGAACAGCGGCAACCGCTCGCACTCGGACAACGGACAGGAGGCCAACGCGCTCGACGTGAACCTTGGTGCTGCCGACGAGCTGGCACGACAGCTGCGACTCAGAGACATGGGTGGCATCATCGTTGTCGACTTCATCGACATGAACCTTGCAGAAGACCGACAGATGCTCTACGAGCGCATGTGCAAGAACATGCAGAAGGACCGTGCACGCCACAACATCCTGCCATTAAGCAAGTTCGGCTTAATGCAAATCACACGCCAGAGAGTGCGCCCCGCCATGGACGTGAATGTGGAGGAGGTCTGCCCTACCTGCTTCGGCAAGGGCAAGATAAAGTCGAGCATCATTTTCACCGACCAGCTCGAAAGTAAGATTGACCGACTTGTCAACAAGATTGGAGTCAAGACTTTCTATCTGCACGTACACCCCTACGTGGCAGCTTATATTAACAAGGGACTTTTCTCGCTTAAACGCAAGTGGCAGATGAAGTACGGATTTGGAGTACACATCATCCCGTCAGAAAAACTTGCATTCCTGCAGTATGAATTCTTCGACAACAAACGACAATTCATCGACATGAAGGAAGAAATCGAGACGAAATAAAAAAAGCCTATAAAAAAAACGGAGATTAAACACATTTTTTGTTTAATCCCCGTTTTTTTTTCATTTATAGCTTGCCAAACCCTCAGCCAGCTACTTCTTCTTTACTCCATATATCTCATAGTCCTTCTTCCGCCTTTCTATTAACGGAAGAACCCTTTTTATTGATATTCAATCTTGTATACTTGCAAAGTTACATATTTTTCTGAATACACAAAACTTTCGCCCTACTACAGCATAATTTTATATCCTCTGCTCTTTCCGTTCTCAAGCTCTATGCAGACGATGTGAATGCCATGCGCACCAGTTGTTTGCAGTCGACGGGCGTGCGAGTCTTGCGACTTGCTTATCAAGCGTCCGCTCATGTCCATAACCTTCACGCTGCGCAGATTGGCATCCGCCGACTGCACCACCACGTTGGAGCCTTGCAGCATGATGCTCACGCCGCTGAACGAATCGTCGGCGACGGCAGGCATGTTGGCTATTCTTCTTAGCACGAAGCGGCCAAGCGACGACTCGGCATTGGCCACAACCACATGAGAGTCAAGCGCATAGTCCTTACCCGTGAGATTGTCGCGGAGCACATAGCTGCTAAGGTCGGCACCCGTTGTAGAGCTAACCACGATACAGATGCTGTCGGCTCTGTCCAAGAGGATGCCCAATGGGATTCGGTCGGCAAGCGGCATTATGTCGAAAGCCTCACCACGGCTTACGGAACCATTGCCACGGCTTGCGCCATAAGCCTCGTCTGAACCTACGCCAAAGACCTTGACCTCAGGACGAATCTCACCGTCCAACAGCGTCGGAGCGAAAGCCTGCGACTTGGAATTGGGAGAGTATTGAGATTCCTGAGTCGAGCACGCGCCTAAGAACAATGCAACCGACTTCTTTCCGGAATTCAAACACTCAACCGTCACTCTTAAGCCTTCGGGGGCAGTTTCTTCCTTAGTCTCTCCACCACCATTAGATGAATCGGGGGTATCGGTTGTTCCCGGCTTCTCAGCCCTCTTTCCTCCAATCATTTCCTTTGTCAGCAGCAGTCTTACTTCCTTAAGCGGTTCGCCCTTTAGCATGACATAGAACGACTGCATTGGCTCCACAGTAGTCACGCCGCCTGTGGCAACAATCTCGTTGTTGGCCCTTAGCACAGTCTGCTGTTGCAGGTCGTCGCCAATCTCCATCACCACACTCTTCACATTGTCGTTCACCTCAAGCAACTTCTTAATGTCGAGATGGCTCATGAAGGGGTTGCCCATGAGGAAAGCGTTGGTCAAGGTGTCTGCCCTCAGAGTGATGTAGTAGTCCTCCTGTCCAACGAACACCGTGCGCGACTCCTTCACCTCGGCACCACTCTGCTTGTAGGAGTATTCCTGCACAAGGTTCTTTTCGTTTTCAGCCTCATATATGAATCGGCAATCACCACGCCCAACTGATGGTGGTAGTCGAGCGTGCGGCCCATCCTCACGGCATTGTTCTGTCCCACGCCCACGCTCACGGTGTTGGCGATGGCAAGATAGGTGTCGAGGTCGTTGTCTACCAGATAGTCCAGATTGTCGTCGAGGTTCAGTCCGCTGATGTATTAGGCGTAGGTGTTGTCGTCCTTGTTGAGTATGTTCCAGGGGTTCTTTAGTTCGGATATCGAGAGCAGCGAACCCGATGTCTGGTAAATCTTGTCGGTGAGCGCATAGATGCTGTCGTTCACTCCGTTCTTGCCGTTCACCATTGGGCTTCCGCAGGGGGTGTTGCCGTCGTTGAACCCAAATCGGTCATTAGAAAAAGCTTCTTGTCATTTTCTAATGACCGATTTGGGTTTAATATTAAGAAAATGGTGGCAAAAATGTCCAAGTGAGAACTTTTCTCTTATTTGAGGATTTATTTGAACCATATAACGCCATATAAATTGTTTACAAGGCTCTTTTTCGTAGAAAAACAAAAACTCGTTGTACATCCACATAAGAACGTACAACGAGTTTTTAGTTATTTATATTGGGAGTTTTGACACGCCCTCGAGGTTCATCCACACTTTTCTTAATGACATAATTACAGCCTGTACTTTTACTTGAACATCATCTTATACTTTCTGCTCGTGCCGTCATTCAGTTCGATGCGAACTATCTGCACGCCAGATGTTATCTTAGTAGTCAGATGCTGCGAGCTGTCGGCTTGCACCTTGCTTATCTGGCTGCCACTGAGGTCGAGTATCTCGACACTACAGATGTTGGCAGCAGTCGACTGCACTACCAGCATTGAGCCTTCTTGCATTAAGCTGAGGTGATTATAAGGCTCGTTTGTTGTGTCATCAATGCTGTTGATGTTCTTGATGACAAATCGTCCCAACGACGACTCGGCGTTGGCTACAACCACTTGAGAGCCGAGAGGATAATCCTTGCCCACCAGACAGTCATGCAGCATATACTCATTGGCATCGGTTCCTGGCATTGGCGTCACCTCAATACAGATGCTGTCCTTGCTGTTCAGGAATATTCCCAATGGAGTGATGTCGTGCAACGGCATGATGTCATAAGCATTGCTATTGCTAATGCCGAACACCTTGACATTCGCCCTAACCTCACTGTCCATAAGCGTGGCAACGGCAACATCATCATCTGGTGCATCCATTGGCAGCATCAAGAGCGAAGCCGACTTACTTCTGGTCTTCATACTCTCAACACATACACGCAAAGCCTTGGGTTTCTCGCCACTATCAGCCTCATCCTTGCCTGTTTCACCCTTATCAGCAGCTTTCTTTACGCCACCTATCATATCCGGGGTGAAGACAAGAAGCGCCTCTGTGCTTGCATCGCCATTAGTGTTGACATAGAACGACTGCATTGGCTCTATATTTGTCAAGCTACCCGTCGACACTATATTGTCGCCTACCTTGGTTATAGTCTGCTCGTCCTCTGGTGTCTCTACCCTTATACTACCCACATTGCTGTTGCCTTCAAAGAACTTCTTAATGTTGACACGACTCATAAATGGGTTGCCCATCAAGAATGTGTTGGTTGGCTCATCTGCCTTAAGCGTAATGGTGTATTGACTCTGACCTACATATACAGTTCGGTTCTCTGTTATATCCTCGCCACCTTGCTTGTATTTATACTCCAAAGTCTTGTTATCCTCGTTATCTTCCTCGTATACAAAGCGATATGCGTCCTCCACCTTCTTTGGCAGGGTCTCGTCACTCACTTTCTCCTGATCGTAGTCGGTATAGTAGAAGTACTTTGCGTGCTCCTTGGGCAGACGTATGCGGAATGGTTGAGCCTCGGGCAAAGAGCCATTGTCCACCCATAAGCCAAAGCCTTCGCCATAGCCATAAGGTCGTGCCACAGCATTGAAGTTGTGCGACCACTCGCCGTCCACCACACCAAGAGTCTCATCCTTCAAGACCAAGCCTCCCTTGCGGTTCTTCACAACTATCTTGCCTGTTACTGTTGTCTTCCAAAGACGCTGATATATACTCGGATCAAATCGGTTCTCCAGGCAGTTGCCTTCTGTCAGCGGCTCGAAGTATTTTGCCGAAGCATCCTTGGGTACAAACATGTCGCCTGTATACATCTGCTTAAGCGGTGCGCTAAGATTGTAGTAGCGGTTGGGCATAAGCTCCAACTCCACCCAAGCCTTGCGATAGTTGAGCGATGGAGTGTTGTCCACCGCCGAACGTGGCTCGAAGAAGATGTCCTTACAGCAGTAGTCAGCAGGCTGATTGACCGTTCCCAACACAGGGAATATCTTTGCATCCGACGATATGATAGCATTGGTGCAGCAATAGGGCGAACCGTTGCTCCAGTTGTCCCACTTGTTCCAGTCGGCTGTAGTAGCTGTAGTAAGCCAGCGTGTCTGCAATGGATGCACCTTGTATACTACCGACGAAAGTGGTGTGCCACTACCGTCAAAGAACGACAACTGATATTCGCCTGGCTCTACCGTGGTGTAGCTATACTGTATATTGTTGTAGGTATCGGATGTCGATTCTATCTCCACCACACCATTGGTGCCAGCATGCTTGTCGCCAAAGTATAGATAATACTTAGTACCCGTGTTGCCAGTTGCCGATACATTTACAATATCGCCCACGCACACACTATTAACCTTTATATCGTCAACGCCTGGCACACACGAGCAGTCGTCCTTGCAGTCGGGTATGCCATTGTTGTTGATGTCGCCACGCACAACCATTCCGTAGAACTTCTGCACCTTCAAGGCACCAACGATGTTTGCCACATCAAAGCGCACCTCATCGTATGTCATTTTGGGTTGGAAGAAGAGGATGTTTTTGTCACCATATCCAGCAACATCAGCACCAATTACACTCCAGTCGGTAAACTTCTCTCCCGTAGGCTTGCCGTCTCTATAGGTATACACTGTAAGCCAGTTGCCCACCTCCACAGCAGCAAGGAATGTTTTGTTGTCGATTACTATACCCAGCTGATGGTGATAGTCGAGCTTCCTGCCCATGCGCACAGCGATGGTCTGTCCTGTTCCCACAGTCACAGTGTTGTTGATAGCCATATATGTGTCGAGGTCGTCGTCCACAAGATGGCTAAGATTGTCGTCCAGCGCAATGACAGCAACGCCTGCGCCAAACACGGTAGCATCGGCATTTATTGTGGTATGTGTATTCTTGTTGGACAACACCAGACTGCCACAAGCCAATGGCGACGAGCAATCTGCCGAAGCTTCCTCAATAAAGGCATAATATATACGAAGCTCGGAGCCACTAAGGTCAAGCACGCCACATTTCCATAGCTGTATCTCGTCCACCTGCATTGGCTTGTTCTTCACCATGTCAGGTATCTCAATAGAGTATCTTATCTTCTGCACTCTGTCGGCTCCAGCCACATCGGCACTAATGGCGTTGTTCTCGTCTATCAGATGTCTGTACACCTCCTTGCCTTCATGATAGCAACGTATCTGCAAGAACTGCAGCGCCTGAAGGTTGAGAACCTTGGCACTTGCCTCCACCACAAAGCCCACACGCTTAGGACTTACACGCTGATTGTAGGCAACATCGTCCTCGCCTTCATACCTAACGGGATTGGCATCATACATCAGTCCCTGCTTGCGACGAACGCCAATGATGTGCAAATTGTCGGCAAGTCCCAAACCACCAACATATCTGGCGTATGTATTGGTGCTACTTGTCAAGATGTTCTCCTTATTCTCTGTCCACGAAATGGAAAGCAGCGCACCCGACGTGTCGTATATCTTCGAAATATCATACTGTGGTTCGCTGCCCTCGGTATTTACCATAGGTTTGCCACACTGATTGTCTTGTTCCAAGAATCCGCCCACGGTTATTGTTGTCTCGTCGTAGCATCCGTCCTGCGCCGTGGCTCTGAATGTATATATGCCTGGCTCAAGATTGGTTACATTGCCGTCGGGTGTAACCTTTACATTGGTACTGGCAAGGATGTTCTTTGGAGATGGACCTATTGACCAGGCATCCACAAGCGTCCACGTAACGCTGACATGTTCGTTAGAGCGTAGTTTGAAAGATGTCTGCGTTGCACAAATATTGCTGCTTATCGTAGGATTGATGACACAACGGTGTGACACATCGGCTGGCGCCTTGACAAATCCATAGTGTATGCCTATTCCTCCCACATCGACACTTAGCACCGTGAGGAACCTTATCTCGCAGCCAGAGAATGGCACCTTCGACTTAACGCTAACCGTTCCCTTGCCTGCCTGTATAAGCGATAGACCCAATACCTGTGCTGATATAGTCTCCTCTTGCACCTTATTGCCATTGCGGTCGAATAGCAAGAGGCTTACCCATGCACCTGCCTTAAGCGTAAGCAGAGCATCCATTGTATAACAGTAGCCTACCTCCACACCTGCCTCAAAGGCTTCTGCCTTAGGGTCCATGGCATT
This sequence comes from uncultured Prevotella sp., assembly GCA_934230115.1. GTDB lineage: Bacteria > Bacteroidota > Bacteroidia > Bacteroidales > Bacteroidaceae > Prevotella. The sequence continues at coordinate 31,185 of CAKQEI010000006.1, forward strand.
GTTCATCATAAACTTGGCACCACCCTGGTAGCCAACGCTTAGGATTGGGGTTATGGTGGCGGCATCTTCAAGGTCGTCGTTAGTCATCTTCTTTACCTCTGAACTCACAAAGGGGAAAGGCAGACCAAGAAGCACGGCATTCCAACCCTTCATATTTATTTTTGTATCCAGCTTCTTCTCGCCGTCATAGAATGAGTTGTACTTCTGCACGCCGCCATCGGTTATGGTAAACTCGTTGGCTTCGCCTACAAAGGCATACTTTACCTTATACAAATTGGCAACATCGGCTTGCACACCACCCGAGCAGTCGAGGCTTATCTCGTCAAACAACCACTCGCTCTCGGCAGTAAGCATAGCACATACATCATTAGAGCCTGGTATCTGTAGCAACTTGAGCGTGAGTCCCGTACCGTCCTGACCCTCTCTTACGGGGCGTACACCAAGCAGATGACCATTGCGATAGAAACCTATGGACAATGCCTTGATTATCTCCAGACTCAACACGCTGCTGCCCGAACCGGCAACAATGGCAAAACCTGCAACGGTGCCTCTGGCATAGTAGTTGTCCATATCCCTTATGCTCACCATAGGGTCTACGGTTACGCCCGCCTTAACCACGGCATTTATCTCGGCATAGTTGTCCAGGTCCTCGTCGGTCATGGCTCCGAGGTTCTTTGCCCAGCTGGCTACACCCACAACATTGATAAGCTTGTTTACGGTGCAGCTCTCGCCAGTCAGAGCACGACGGTTGCGCAGTCGGCGAAACTTCATATTGCCATACTTCTCATGATCCACAAAGTCGGCAAAGTTCTCATTAGGATTATCGGTTGGAAGGTCTTTCCAGTCGCTTGTCCAGATGGGTTTCTTGCAGTTTATAAACGAGTCGCGCGTTGCAACATCCTCAAAATAAGGATTGCTCAAGTCGTCTACTGGCTTCACTATCTTAGCCGACATTGGCATAGCAAGTAGCATAGCCAACAGCAAGTATATATATTTTCTGATAATAGAATGATGTTTCATAATTCTGTTATTATCTTTTATTGTTGCATTGAGAGTAGCCAGCCTTAGTTCAATAGATGGTCGCGATCAAAAAGCTTTCCTGTCTCATCATCATACGTCAAGACATACTTATGATTGCGCTTAAGATAGAACACATCGTCCAAGGCATCCACCTCTACTACACCTGTGGCTCCTCCTGCCGACACCACATCCTGAGCCTTTACTTGTCCGTTAACAACGTAAGGCGTATTATCGTCATAGCCCACTCTCACAGCAATATGAGTCTTGGCAGGTAGCAGGTATGCCTTGAGCTTTATCATAGAGCCAAGACTCTCGCTCTTGGCATCATGATAAGCCACAGCGGTATAGGTTCCAGTGTTAGAATACCTTGACACCGGCTCGCTACCCTTCTTGAAGTCGTCGTAGCTGGTAAGACTTACCTTTGTAAGCACATTGTCGGCAAGCAAGCAATACCACTGGGGTGTGGCTTTATCCTTCTTTACATTCTTGATGTTTACCTCCACCTCTGCCATGCCTCTATATAGAGTGCCAACGAGGGAGGTCTTATTTTCTCCTTCGCCCACATACTTGCTATGACTGAATACGGGGTTCATTGTGACATCGCCCTTGGTGTAGATGGTGCCATAGAACAACTGCGGTATAACGGTTAGACGTCTACTTAGGTGCTTTCCGTTTGTAGGCGAATAAGAATAATGTGTCAAGCCTGTCACTCGCAGATAGGCTGCCCAACAGTTTGTGTCGTCGGTCTTCTTCTCCGGATTCAGCAATGCCGTAAATGTTGCGCAGAATTCGCTGTATTTTGTGCCTGGCTTTAGGTTGAGCATATCGTCGCTCATCGCTATATTGCTTCCATAATAAGGATAGGGCCACTTCTCGTTCTTCTTATAAGCAATAGCCACAATGCGATACTCGAAACCCGGACTCATGGCAAACTGTCCCTTAGCCACACGATGCTTGTGTGGAGAAAAGGGATAGAATATGTCGTTGCGGTCTTCCTCTGTGAAGGTTGTTAGCTCTATCCTATTGTTGGGGTCATACTCAAATGGATTGGTTTCTGTTCCTTCTGCTTTAGAGTTGTCGGGTTCGTCCTCAACCATCTGCTCTCTACGTCTAAAGGCTATCACCCTTACAACGTCTATGCTCGAAGTCTCGGCTATGCCGTCATCGGTGCCGCTCGATTCGGAACCTGCTCCTGGAGGCGCCACACGTGTAAAGCCGGCAGCTTGCTCGTTCTCGCCATATCCGCCCAATGCTATTGTTATGGGTACCAATTTCTCGCCTTCTGTAGGTTGCTCTGTATTGGCACCTCCAGTGTCTGACAGCACGTCGTCGTTGCCACATCCCGCCATAGCGGACAGAAGGAGGCATACGACTGCTGCCATTATTGGCTTGCGTATGCTATATAGAGATGTCTGCATATATCGTATATATTGTATTATTCGGTTGTAAAATCGTGTCGCTTCTCAAAGGCAGGCTCTATGTCGATGGTCATATCCACCATTATAGGCTCATAATGCTTCTTGAGGTCGTAGGGATTGTCTGACTTCAGGCTTTTGCCGCCTAAGCTATATAGATGATTTGCCTCGATAGCAAACTTCAGTTTGTTGCCAGCCCCAGTCGACTTCTTTATATTGTCAAATCGCTCGTGTGTGCCGTCAGAGTAGCGCAGCATAAACGTAACTTCCGACTTGTCCACATTCTTGCTTTCTCCCATCGACTCAATGGGTGTAGGCATAAGGAAGTTGCTTATCATATAGCTGTCCTCGCTCCAACCCTTCTCTGTGTCTTCCGGGCGTCTGAACACTTGCTCTGTAGCATCTATGGTCCAACCTTTGGCTGCTGTGAGGTCTATCTCGCCCAATGTGCGATAGCTTAGAGGTATAGTGCCGTCAGGTGCAACTTTCGAGTTTATTAGTGTCTCGGTGTCTATGCCTGTCACCACAACCGATAGTTTGGTAGGAGTAAATAGTGTACTTGCAGCAGAGGTGTTAGCCTCAACCAATGTCGGTATATTCTTGACGTATACCATCAGTCCAGCCACATTGCGTGTGGCAGGCAATATGCAGTTGAAGCATTCGTTGCCCTTCTCTATAAGTATAGGAGTGTCCACCTTTGTATCTTCGTTTTGCAGATGTCCCGAGAAGAACTCGGTACACTTTAGCGTTGCCGTAGCTGTAGAGGGCAATGCTGTTGACTTGATACCAATCTTGGCATCCTGCAATGTGGTTATATCTTGAGTAAAGTCTGGTTGGTCCAGCACTTTACCGTTGTTGTCGGCGTATTTGTCGTCTCTTCCTATAGCCAAAAACTGATAGTAGTAGCCTGGAGGGAGAGGTGTGGTAAGTTCAAACGAATGAACCTCGGGGTTGTTGTTGTGTTTGGCAGGATAATAAGGTTGCTTATTATCAAAGGCTGTTACGGAGTAATAGGTGTTGCCCGTAGCCTTTAGGTCGTCTGGTATATAATAGGTATAGGCTTCGTCGCCAGTAGCTGTATTGTTCTTATCACGACGAAATACATAGAGGCGCATATCGTTCACTTGCTGCGCTCCGTCCCATACGTTAAGTTCTCTCGACGCAATACCTCCGCTAACACCCACCTTCATATTCACCGTTACGGCACGTGTACCGTCAGGGTTGGGCATAAGCGTATCGTTGCTTGCATTGCAGCTTGCCAACAGACAGGCAGCAAGACTGATGTATAAATTGTATTGTATCGATTTTATAAACATATAATTCTTAGTGAATGATTGGGCAATAATTGAATAGCGGTACGGCCCTTTGAGCCGTACCGCTCTGACAATTAGTATTATATAATATATTGTTTGCGTATATTACTCTATCTCCATCTGGTGGATAGTCTCCCAGTTGTCATTAACCTTCAATACAAGGTTCTGACCCTTTGAGAGGTCCTCTGGCTGATCTGGACCAGGAGTTGGAGGTGTTACAGGATCTGGGTCTGGATCTGGTTTACCAGGCTCTGGCTTAGTATCCTGTGTAGTCTTAACACCAAGGTTGTACATGTGGTTACGAACAACGTTGAAGATAGAATTGCTCGTGTCTACTTCACCTTTACTTGGATCAGTATTATGGTCAGGAATTGTAACGTTCCATACCTTTATAATGTGCTCTTCTGAAGCGCCTGCAGACTTACCCATCAACTGAAGCTCCATTGTTACCTTGCCACCTTCAAACTTAAACGGAACGATGAACTTACCTGCAAATACAGAACCTTCGAGCATAGAAGCCTTTATAGATGAAGGACGAGTCCAGTTATCTGCATTTACATCATAATCAGCCTTACCCAAGAAACCATCACCACTCTTATCACCATTAGGGAACCAATCTTTCAAATTAATTGAATAGAGCACGAAAGCATCAGAGCCATCGCTGAACTTAGCGTCAGATGTAGGAGCTGAAGCTGAAGCTGAACCATTAACAGCATACTTAATAACGCTACCAGTTTCACCTGATGCAGTAAATGTGCTATTGAAATTGTTGAATTTCAACACATCATTCTTCTTTCTCATAACAAGACGAAGACTTGTAGCCTCAACACCATCGATGTGTGCAGGGATATTGGTAAAGTAGCCGAAACCACCCGCTACCTGACGATGCAGAGTTACAGCAGCACCAATCTCACCATCAGCCTTGTTAGAAACATTCTTATCGCTGATTGTAAGGTCTGCCTCACCTGCAAACACTTCCTCTGCATCCTTGCCTGCAGCCAATGTTGCTGTGATGTCAGAGTAAGTAGTCGCCTTAAGTGTTGCACTTGCAACATTATTTTCGCCCATCTTGAATGTGTAGTCGGTCTTTATTGCATCAGTATCATAGTAACCAATAGCTACAATCTTGTAGGCTCCATCATCCAACTTATCATCACCCTTCAAAGTGATAGTGAGACGACGACCATGACCATTTGTTGTATACTCAAGGCTCTTAGTCCAGTCAATAGTATTCTGGCTGTCATAAGCAATCGTCTTGTCGGTTGTGTTATAAACCAAAACACGTACCTTGTTGATAGCCTGCAAAGCTGCCGACGAATACAATGGACGGCCAGCACGTGTCTGCAAGCCATCACCGCTGCTTGCTACCTGCAATACGATCTGCTGTGCAGAGTTGTCCTGTGCAACATCGTTGTTCAAGGCATCGTCGCTGCTACATGCACTGAACAGGAATGTACCTGCTGCAAGTGCCATAAATAAACTTTTCTTCATAATTAAAACTTTGTTGTTACGTAATAAAATTATTATTATATATCTTATTAATCTAATATCATGCCGTGTACAACCTCCCAGTTGTCGTTCACCTTGATGTATATATAGAACTTGTCCTCCTCCTTGTTGAAGACATACTTCAGCATAGTTATCTTGTTGCGCTCCAAGCTTATCTTCACATCGTCTGGTGTAAGCTGCAAGTTGCCGGAGCCGTTGTTAGCCTTAACGAAGTTTACGTCAAGCACCGTTCCGCCTGTCACTATTGAAGGAGCCATATATGTGGCTGTCTTTATAAGAGACGTCGAGGCGATGGCTACCTTGTTGCATACGCTTGCCTCGTCAGAATACTCGAAGTTGGCGTTCACCTTGCCATAAAGGTTGTTGGCATCTATATCCACCATATCGAAGTTGTCGGGCAGATTCTCTGCCAGTACAACAAGCTTGCCTTTGATGCGTTCCATCTCCAAGGTATAGTCGTAATTGTAGGCGTCGTACACCAAGGTTGCGTTAAGCAGATAGACATCGTTGCCCTGTGCCTTGTCAGGATGAATGAGCATCGAGAGCCTGTCGTCGCTTAGTTGCGACAGCTCGTCCAGTCCGCCCCATACTGTAAGTATATACTTGCCGTGCGGCAGACATGGGCAGAAGTCTATAGCCACGGTCTTGCCGTCGCCCTCTACATTGAACACCCCCTGCTCCTCAACCACCTCGCCCGTCTTGGCATCGCGCAACATATAGAACAATGTAGGCACATACTTGTTGAAGGCAAGGTCGTCGGCAAGACGCTCCTCGGGCACCGTCTGGTCCACATTAAAGTAGTTCTTGTCCTTTACGCCTATCTCCACACGCAGTGGTGGACAATCCTCCAGCTGATCCCTGATGCACGAGGCAAGTGTAGGCGCAACCAGCAGCACAAGCAATATATTCTTAAGCGATATATTCATTTTCTCGTATTATCCTTTCTCTTATTGATTGATGACAGACTGGAATCTGTCGTCAGCCGTATAACTCTTGAGCACCTCTATAGCCTCCTCCTCCTTGCCCTCGCGCAGATAGAGCACGGCAAGATTGTTGACGGCTATGGCCGACTCGGGGAACCGCTTCACTATCATCCTGTACACCTGCTTGCGCTCCTCGTCGGTGGCAGCCAACGTTGCCACGCGCAGCAGCTCCTCCTCGTTGAAGGCGTCGGGACGCTTGCGGTACATGTCCTTCAGCTCGGCGTCGGTGGTGAAACTGCGTATGGTGTAGGTGTAGACATACTCCACCTTGCGGTCCTTCTGCAAGTAGCGTTCGCGGATGTCCTTCCAGCAAGCCAGGCGGCGTATGTAGCGTTCAGCCACGTCGTCGTTCTGGTCGGCGTAGCGGTCGAGAATGGCCCTCAGCTTGCCTGCGTCAGGATGACCGTCTGCCACCATTGCCTCCCACACGGGCTGCCAGCCCTCGGGGCGCGAGCCCACCTTGATGAGCCGCTGAACATCGGCGCCGAGCCCCAGCTGCCCTACGAGCCACTCCTTGGCAGAGTTGGCACGGTTGCGCGAGAGGGGCGTGTTGAACGATAGCGGACCGTCGGCAGAGGCCATACCGAAGATGCTGAGCGACGTAAGCGTGGCAAGCGAGTCGTCCAGCACGGGCTGAAGCTTAGCCACCATGTTGTCGAGCTCACGGCGGTTGTTGCCCATATCCAGGTTGATGTCGTATTTGTTGATGACAAACTGAAGATTTGCCACACCCTTGCCCACCATCACCTTGGGCCTAACCTTAAACTCTGGCTCTATCCAGAACACATTGATGTGCCGCTTTGGCGGAGCTGGCATCACTATCCTTGCCATGTCCACCGTCTCCCGTCCTGTACACTCGCCGCAGCCGTCGGTGGAAACCATAGCCACCAGTCGCGCGCTGTCCACGCCGGCAGGCAGACTCACAAGGGCGGCATATTTCAGCTCCGTAGGCTCCGACGTGTCGGCGGTCCTCACGATGTGGCCCTCATAGGGGTCGCGGTAGCCCTCAAGCACCCGTCGGCGCTCCATCTTTTTGCTGTAGATGGGTGAGTAGAGGGCGAGCGGCTGACATTCGCCGAGCAGCGAGTCGCCCGCCATCAGCTGCGCCACCACAACCATTCGGCTTCGCTTCGATATGTAGTTGGCAGGCACATGAAAGCTGACGTCGACCACCGCCTTGCGGTCGGCATCGAGTGTGAGCACATGTGGCGAGGGCGTAAGGCTGATGCTCCGCTCCTTGTTGCCGACGGCACACCCCACGAGCAGACTGGCTCCAAGCGTAATAGCGCAGAGCGGTCTATATATTTTGCTTTGTTTCATCTTTTTTTTGACCATTGTTTCAAAAGAAATACACAAGCGACACGGCAGCCCTTGTAGGCCCCACATAGTTCTTGTGCTTGCGCTCGAATTTCTTAATACACGGAATGCAGTCGCTCTCCTTATACCACAAATGGGCATAGCCCACGCCAAGCTCCGCCTCAAGGTTGAGGTTGGGCTTCAGAATCCAGTCGTAGCCGTAGCTGAAGCCTGCTCCTGCCAGATAGCCGTCGCGTCGGCGGTGGGCGAGAGTGCTGTAGAACTGAGCCGCATGGGCATGGAAACCCACGAAATGGCCCTCAAACTTCTCGCACATCCAATACCTTGCCTCGGGCTGCACAAGCAGGAATCGCAGCTTCTTGTTGTCCTTGAACGTCCAGGGATTGTAGGCCACCGACAGCTCCAATGTGGTCCTGTTCGAAAGGGCCATTTCGGCTGCGGCATTGGTGGTGGTTGTCATCCAATATAGCGCGTTGGTCTTAAGGGCCACGTCCTGGGCACAAGCCCTATTTGAGACGATCCCTGCAAGGCACAATATTACAAATATTGTTCGTAAAATCATCTGATTTTAATATTTATTGATATTAATTTGTACGTAGCCACAATCAGCAACTTTCATGCAAATAGAAGGTAGGCCACTAAGTTCCACCCCGCTAAAATGTATTTAGTTGTTGACTTGACTGTTGTATGTATATATATTGAACTCCGCCAAGGCGGATTCGTAAGTTGTTGAAGAGTTGATTGTTGTTGATTGTTGCTGAGTCATTATTTTTTGGCTCAGCTTAATACAACAGCATGTAACCCATTGTATTCCAAGTAAATGTGCAAATTATTTTTTCTACAAAAACTTTCTACTATTACTTATCATTAAAATAATCTCGCACCTGACTTATAAAAAATAAAAGCGGAGCACGACACGTCTGTAGTGCTCTCCTAAAACCCTCAATAAGGATGTTTATTATTTCGATTGCAAAGGTACAAACATTTTCATTCACATCACATTTTTTGTGCAACGATAACTTGTCACCCATGCACGATTTTTGTTCAAAACCACTATTTTTGCCTTTTATCTAAGGTTTACGGGCACATCGCCAAGAAATTTCTTACAGAAGTCGGTAAGATAATTTGGCGTCAGATTGTATTTCCCGGCTATCTCTTTTACGGAGAGGTCGGTAGTCTTGAGGTCCATCAGCACCTGCATCTGGCGTTTGGAGTTAAGCCATTCGCCGCAGGGCTTTCCGAAGGCACGCTTGAAACGGCGGTTGAACGTGGCGGTGGACATCTCCATCTGGGCGCACAGCTCCTGAGCGTTGATGTCGCACGTGTAGAAGCGTAACACCTTATCGCGGAAGTCGAAGTCGTCGCTACGCACACAACGGAACATGTAGAACAGCTCCTCCTTATTATACAAGGTGCGCAACATGTAGACTATAATGTAGCGTTTGAACTCCATGAAGCGGTAGCCCAACAGATTGCTCTCTACCTCATGCTGCATGAGCTTAAGCTCCATCATCAGCATACTTTTTATCTCCAGTCGCGGCAAGCCCTGACTCTGGCGTTCCTCACGCGTAGGCTCCTTGTAGTCTGCCGTAGCGTTGCCAAGCGAAAGCCCGTTGCACAGAGCCATCGAGCTGTCGAAGCTGCATAACAGCATCACAGCGTCCTTCAAACCTTTTGTATAGCCGTTGTCGCCCTCGTGTACGACAAACATCTGTCCCTCGCCTGCAAACTCTTTCACGTAGATGCCCGTCGATATTTCCACTTCGCCTTCAAGCACAAATACCAAGAGCGAGCTGCACACACGGTCGCGACTGAAGTGCTCGCCCTTCCTAAGCCTTAGGACGTAGAACAGCGAGGGCCTTCCATCCTCATAGACTTCCCTGGTGAGCCGTTGCTCAGCATTTTTCATTCCTGTTTCTTGCATAGCTATTAATCATATACTTCGTTAGTTGGTCTTAAGGGCACGTCCTGGGCACAAGCCCTATTTGAGACACTCCCTGCAAGGCACAATATCAGAAATATTGTTCTTAATATCATCTGATTTTATCATTGATTGATGTTAATTTGTACGTAGCCACAATCAGCAACTTTATTGCAAATAGAAGGTAGGGCACTAAGCCCCACCCAGCTAAAATGTATTTATTTGTTGATTTGACTGTTGTATGTATATATGTTGAACTCCGCCAAGGCGGATTCGTAAGTTGTTGAAGAGTTGATTGTTGTTGATTGTTGTTGAGTCAGTATTTTTGGCTCAGCTTAATACAGCAGCATATAACCCTTTGTCTTCCAAGTAAATGTGCAAATTATTTTTTCTACAAAAACTTTCTACTATTACTTATCATTAAAATAATCTCGCACCTGACTTATAAAAAATAAAAGCGGAGCACGACACGTCTGTAGCGCTCTCCTAAAACCCTCAATAAGGATGTTTATTATTTCGATTACAAAGGTACAAACATTTTCATTCACATCACATTATTTGTACAACGATAACTTGTCACCTATGCACGATTTTTTCTCAAAATCACTATTATTGCCCTTTATCTAAGGTTTCCTGGCACATCGCCAAGAAATTTCTTACAGAAGTCGGTAAGATAATTTAGCGTCAGATTGTATTTCTCGGCTATTTCTTTTACGGAGAGGTCGGTAGTCTTGAGGTCCATCAGCACCTGCACCTGGAGCTTGGAGTTGAGCCATTCGCCGCAGGACATTCCGAAGGCACGCTTGAAACGGCGGTTGAACGTGGCAGAGGACATCTCCATCTTGGCGCACAGCTCCTGAGCGTTGATGTCGCACGTGTAGAAGTGTAACACCTTATCGCGGAAGTCGAAGTCGTCGTTACGCACACAACGGAACATGTAGAACAGCTCCTCCTTATTATACAAGGTGCGCAGCATGGAGACTATAATGTAGCGTTTGAACTCCATGAAGCGGTAGTCCAACAGATTGCTCTCTACCTCATGCTGAATGAGCTTAAGCTCCGTCATCAGCATATTGTTTATCTCCAGTCGCGGCAAGCCCTGACTCTGGCGTTCCTCAGGCGTAGGCTCCTTTTCCGTAGCGTTGCCAAGCGGAAGCCCGTTGCACAGAGCCATCGATCTGTCGAAGCTGCAGAACAGCATCACAGCGTCCTTCAAACCTTTTGCATAGCCGTTGTCGCCCTTGTGTACGACAAACATCTGTCCCTCGCCTGCAAACTCTTTCACGTAGACGCCCGTCGATATTTCCACTTCGCCCTCAAGCACAAATACCAAGAGCGAGCTGCACATACGGTCGCGACTGAAGTGCTCGCCCTTCCTAAGCCTTAGGACGTAGAACAGCGGGAGCCTTCCATCCTCAGAGACTTCCCTGGTGAGCCGTTGCTCAGCATTTTTCATTTCTGTTTCTTGCATAGTTATTAATCATTTACTTCGTCAGTTGGTCTTAAGGGCCACGTCCTGGGCACAATCCCTATTTGAGACGCTCCCTGCAAGGCACAATATCAGAAATATTGTTCTTAAAATAATCTGGTTTATTATTGATTGACGTTAATTTGTACGTAGCCACAATCAGCAACTTTCATGCAAATAGAAGGTAGGACACTAAGCCCCACCACGCTAAAAAGAATTTAGTTGTTGATTTGACTGTTGTATGTATATATGCTGAACTCCGCCAAGGCGGATTCGTAAGTTGTTGAAGAGTTGATTGTTGTTGATTGTTGCTGAGTCAGTATTTTTGACTCAGCTTAATACAGCAGCATGTAACCCCTTTCTCGTCCAAGTAAATGTGCAAATTATTTTTCTAAAAAAACTTTCTACTATTACTTATCATTAAAATAATCTCGCACCTGACTTATAAAAAATAAAAGCGGAGCACGACACGTCTGTAGTGCTCTCCTAAAACCCTCAATAAGGATGTTTATTATTTCGATTGCAAAGGTACAAAAATTTTCATGCACATCACATTATTTGTGCAACGATAATTTGTCACCCATGCACGTTTTTTGCTCAAAATCACTATTTTTGCCCTTTTATCTAAGGTTTCCGGGCACATCGCCAAGAAATTTCTTACAGAAGTCGGTAAGATAATTTGGCGTCAGATTGTATTTCTCGGCTATCTCTTTTACGGAGAGGTCGGTGGTCTTGAGGTCCATCAGCACCTGCACCTGGCGCTTGGAGTTGAGCCATTCGCCGCAAGGCATACCGAAGGCACGCTTGAAACGGCGGTTGAACGTGGCGGAGGACATCTCCATCTTGGCGCATAGCTCCTGAGCGTTGATGCCGCACGTGTAGAACTCGAACACCTTATCGCGGAAGTCGAAGTCGTCGCTACGCACACAACGGAACATGTAGAACAGCTCCTCCTTATTATATAAGGTGCGCAGCATGTAGACTATAATGTAGCGTTTGAACTCCATGAAGCGGTAGCCCAACAGATTGCTCTCTACCTCATGCTGAATGAGCTTAAGCTCCGTCATCAGCATACTTTTTATCTCCAGTCGCGGCAAGCCCTGGCTCTGGCGTTCCTCAGGCGTAGGCTCTTTGTATTCTTCCGTAACATTGCTGAGCGAGAGTCCGTTGCACAGAGCCATCGAGCTGTCGAAGCTGCATAACAGTATCACAGCGTCCTTCAAACCTTTTGCATAGCCGTTGTCGCCCTTGTGTACGACAAACATCTGTCCCTCGCATGCAAACTCTTTCACGTAGATGCCCATCGACATTTCCACTTCGCCCTCAAGCACAAATGCCAAGAGCGAGTAGCACACACGGTCGCGACTGAAGTGCTCGTCCTTCCTAAGCCTTAGGACGTAGAACAGCGAGGGCCTTCCATCCTCATAGACTTCCCTGGTGAGCCGTTGCTCAGATTTTTTCATTTCTGTTTCTTGCATAGTTTTTTAGATAGTAATCATATACTTCGTTATATACTTAAAAAACCCACTCTTAATAAAAAAAGCAGGCTTCAAAATACTATGCAAAGTTACACAATTATTTTTTTTGAGGGGGGGGGATTTTGTTAATAGTATTAAATATTAGCTAAAGAAGTTAAGGAGTCAGGAGTTAAGAAGTTAATTATGGCATCCCTTACATACCTACTCTGACAGATTATGCAGCCCGCTTTTGTTTGGGATTAGAGCACCATCCACTCCCACAGATTGCCGCCCATATATAAAAAAAAAAAAATGAACATATAATTAATCAAAAAACTTTTTGTAACTTTACACCAAAATATAAAAAAGAAAGGCATAATATGGCACTTAAACTATACCCGATAGGAATACAGACATTCGAAAGAATACGCAAGGACGACCGCCTGTATGTGGACAAGACGGAATATGTCTACCGAATGACACACAACAACTATACGTATGTGTTTTTGGGCCGTCCGCGACGCTTCGGCAAATCGCTGCTCGTGTCGACTCTCGAAAGCTATTTCGAGGGAAGGAAGGAGCTGTTCGAGGGATTGGCTATCGAGAAATTAGAGAAGGAATGGAAAGAATATCCCGTGCTGCACTTCGACCTTTCGGGCGGAAAACACCAGGACGAGGAGCAACTGTACCGCTACCTAAATTCTGTGCTTAGAGAGAACGAAAGAAAATACGGATTCAACAACGACGAAACCATCGACATCAACATCCGACTGGACAATCTCATACAAAGGGTTTTTGAGATTACCGGGAAGCAAATGGTGGTGCTTATCGACGAATACGACGCGCCGCTGCTCGATGTTGCCCACCAGGACGAAAAGATAGGAAATCTGCGCAACATCATGCGCAACTTCTTCAGTCCGCTGAAAAAGAATGAATCGATGCTGCACTTCGTTTTCCTCACAGGAATAACCAAATTCTCGCAACTGAGCATCTTCAGCGAACTCAACAACATCACAAACATCAGTATGCAAGAGGAATATGCCGGAATTTGCGGCATTACGAAAGAGGAACTACTGACACAAATGTCGGAGGATATTGACGCTCTTGCCAAACGACTGTCGCTTTCGAGAGAGGCTACCATACAAAAACTCAAGGACAACTACGACGGCTACCATTTCGCATGGCCGTCGCCCGACGTGTTCAATCCCTACAGTCTGCTTAACTGCCTCGCCGATGGCAAGCTGAAAGCGTATTGGTTTGGCTCTGGCACTCCCACTTTCCTTATAGAAATGATGCGGAAGTTCAGAACCGTGCCGTCGAAAATAGCAGGTATGCAAGCCAAGGAGTCATCGTTCGACGCGCCTACGGAGAACATGAAGAGCATCATACCCCTACTCTACCAAAGCGGCTACGTGACAATCAAGGACTACGACCCGCTGCTTGAACTCTACACGCTCGACTTCCCAAACCGGGAAATACGCATGGGGCTATACGACAGTCTGCTGGCAAACTACATGGACGCTGACGCCGACGAGGGACGCGTGGTTATAGCCCACATGTCGGCCTTTATCAACAACGGCGACATCGACGGAGCTTTGCAGCTGCTAAGGACTTTTCTTGAAACTGTGCCCTACTGCGACAACACTCTCTACGAAGGCCACTACCAGCAAATGCTCTACCTTGTGTTCGCCCTTCTCACCAACTACCACATCTTTGTAGAGCAGCGCACGGCTAAAGGACGAACCGACATTACAATTGAAACGAAGTCACACATATTTATATTGGAACTGAAGTTTGACAAGACAGCCGAGGAGGCTCTTGCACAAATCAACAAAAACCGCTACGCCGAGGCCTTTGCCCTGAAGGGCAAGACCATCGTGAAAGTGGGAATAGGATTCAGCGTGAAGGAGGAGAGAAACATTACGGAATGGGTGAAGGAAGCGGAATGCTCAGAGTGCTGATGTCAATGGCGTCTTTTGTAAGTTTTTCTGACATAGCGGCATCTGCAAAACCGATAAATACTCAAAGAGGCTGAGCCTTTATAGCTCAACCTCTCCTGTTTTTTTGTTGCAATCAGCCCTCGCTGCCGTCATCGCCACCGCCCTCCTGCGAGCCGCTGCCTCCTGCGGTAGAACCGCCTGGCTTGCTGTCGGCACCTCGGGCTATACCTGAGCGCATGGAGGCCTCGTTGATAACCTTGCTCTGGGTGAGCTTGCCGTATAGTTCGGGCTGCATTACACAAGCCCACTTTTCTTTTGACTTGTCGAACGACACGTTGCGCTCGACTGCTTTCACTTTGATTGACATAATCCTGAAAAGATTTTAGTTAAACATAGGAAAATTTGCTCCGCTGAGCAAAATAGTATTAACTTATTCTTAAACCTCTATTTTTATTAATCTGATGCAAAGATACAAATAGTTTTGAAACGATGCAAGAGTTTTCCCACGAAACGAATGTTTAATGTTGAAATTTTTTTTTGAATGGGGATTGTGACTGAGTCAACTTGTATTATCAAAACAACCATATTCATAACCTCTGACCACCTGTAAATACGACTTAAGGTCATGTGTGCACGGCCTATATAAGCCTAATTGTCAACAACACCAAATGGACATGGCAAGGACGGGCTGTGGAAAAGTTGCCATTTCAAGGCGCAGAGGAGGAACTTTACCATAGCAATTAACATTATTTACCCCAAAATTCTTTTTCAAACTTTTTATGTATTACTGACAGGTGAATGAAAAAAATGTAGTAATTTTGTCTTCCGAACACCCTACACGTGTTTTTCTAAATAATCTTTAATTTAAATATCATATAATGGACGAGAATATTAAGCAAAAATGCCTTAAGGCTTACTACAAAACCGACATTGACCCAAAACTTGAAAGGCTACATGAGGTGAAAGATATTGTAGCCAATTTTGAAAAAGAAGGAGCAGACCGTCTGATGTACGCTCTTAGTATGCGACACATCGACATTGAAGAAATAGAAAGATTTGCCGTTTTCATTTCCAATGCACGTGAAAAGATGGAGAAAGAACTTGAGCGGTTGCACAAATTCGAGACAAACTTCAATCAGGATTTTGCCACCGACCACAACGATTACTACAACTCTGTGTGCGAAATTCTTAGACACACCCGCAGCCACATGTCGCCGTTGAAGAAGGTGTTCAAGAAATTCTGTCCAACAAGACATCCTACAGCTGCCCAATGCGCCTCTTATGGAATAGAGCAGAAATCAGTATTCGAAGAGTCGGCGTTAGGTAAAAGCACATACAATAAGGATTTGTTCGACATGTCGTCTTTTCCGCCCGCTGTGCATGGGTTGTTCGATGAACTCAAGAAATTCTTCGGGGCGCAGGAAGAGTGCATGAACTTATGTATTGAAATTCTGAATGAGGAGAAGGAGATTCGCGATGACCCAATGAAATGCAAGTATCTGTTGGATGTATACAAAAAGAAAGTGTACAAGCGACTGGAAAACGAGATTATGTTGTTCGAGAATTCAGTTAACATACTCAAAGAAATAACCTTCGCATACAAAAGTTATGTCACCTATGCGTCGGATGAAGGTTTCGCCCAGGGCGAATACCACAAGCACAATCATGCCGACATGGACCATTTCTGCATTATTGAGTGCTTTACAGAACCCAATGACATCACTATTGCTGAAAAGGCTCTTTGGGGCAATAATCCCAAGACGGTAAAAAAGATAAAGTATGTGATTGGTCACTTCGATGATTTGCTGCCATCCGACTTCAAGCATAAACAAATGGGACTCTATGAGTATATCTTCTGCCAATGGGCTTTGCCGAATAATGTGAAAAAGGCTGTGGAATATTTCATTAATCATTATAATGGAAAATACAAGGTGGTGAAATATAATGCCGTAAATAATCGTAGCCTGCAGTATGACAAGAATTCTGAGATAGTAAAGAACTTCTTCTCCAACATCAATAAATTGTTTGAAGAGAGCAACGACGAGGATTTAATGGAGAATTTTGCCTAAAAAAAGTAGATTTCTTTTATGGCTTTTTGTATGTAAATAATCAAAAAGTGTATCGGTCTGCAATAACCGATACACTTTTTTAGTATACGAAAATACAGTTCAGTATTTTGCTTCGAAAAAGTAAATTGAATTTCTGCAAAAAGAAAAATGCCATCATCACGTGAATTTATTACTTGCGTTTTTTCAATCCATTTTTGCCTTTTTCAATTTACTTTTTAACATTTGAAAACCTTTTCCCACACACAGGACCGCAAATGCTCCTGCAAATCAGAATCCACGTAATTCTTTGGATATCAACGAAAAAACCACGAATTTTGCATCGTCTTAAAGATACAACAGACTACCCGACAAGTGAGTTCGAAATCACAAGACGGGGAATGACGGTACTATAAAAGATGGCAGGGATTCCTCTTCGATTGTCATCGTACCAGAGGGGATTATTTTTAATACCAAAACAAAACTATGAAAAAGGTATTGAGCATGAAAAGAGACATTTTGCTATGCATCGACTTGCAGGCGTATCTGCAGACCGACGACCTTGTGGACGAGAACAAGCCTTACTACGGCACTCTGACGCTCGACGACAATTACAACGCCCAATTTGTGGAGCGACCGGGCAGCGCCACAACAAGGCGCAACCTGAGAATCTTCGACGGACGATACATCACCCTGACCTACCGACCGAAGGACGGACACATCAGGTTCAACTTCAAGGAGCTGCAACCGGTGTACCTGCTGAATAGCGACATGTTTGCCGAGGGTGTGAGAAACGAGATTCGCATGGCGGTAAAGTGCTGCGTGGACAAGGGCCTCGGAGAGGTGAAGTGGGTTGGCAGGTAGAAAAGGAAAACATGGGGGGATTAATCCCGTGGGCTAAGCTATTACAATTACAGTTATTACAGTTATTACAAATAGGGTGAATATCTTAAAGCCCCTTCTTAAAGACTTTATAACTAATTAATAATCAAATAGTTATATATAAAAAGAAAGAGACAGGCAATCCCTGTAAATTAAACTGTAATAACTGTAATTGTAATGACAGCCCACACCCCACTTCCTCTTAAAGGCTGACTATCAACAACTTAACAAATCATCAGACATGACAAATATTAAATACAACCTCAGTAAACCCACCCCTCCGGCTATGCCACGCCTGGGAAAAGGCACGGAATGCGTGCAGCTTTTGCTCTCGCAGGTGTCCAAAGACATGCATCAGCCACTCGTACCCATGCTTTTTTCCATACTTGGCGCTCACGTAAGCGGAGCAGAATTCATGTATCCCGACCAAAGTTGGAAGGAAATGTGCGGAATGCTGGCTAATCTCGTGGCTGATAGTGGCGCAGGAAAGGGCCAACTCTCAGGACTTGTGGAGGCTCTCTGCCGCGACTTCCGCGCTCACGACGAGGAGGAGCTGGCGAAGCTTGTGGAGTGGCAGAAGATGGTGAAGACGAAGAGTGCCAACAAGGAGAAGCCGGTACGACCCGACGTGGCGTTCTGGTTTCCGCCTGCCGACGTCACCAACGCCGCATTCATACAGAACGCCATGGGATGCGAGAAACTGGGACAGCGCACACAGTACATCAACATGCCCGAGGTGGAGATGGCCGACCGCGTGTGCGGCGGACACCGGCAAATCTCGCAGATGCTGCGCAACATCTACGACCGGCAGCGGGCGGGAGCACTCAGAGCCACAGCCGACGGCGTGACGGGCAATCCCGTTCTGCGTGCCAACATCACCATCTCGTCCACCCCTTTCGCCGCACGCAAGTTCTATAAGCAGGAACTCTTCAACGGCACTTTCGGACGCATGGTCTTCTCCTACAAGCCTCGCCAGGGACGCGACGGGCGCATTCCACGCCAGGGCAGCTACAGCGACGACTTCTACAAGAGGCTCGACGAATACCTCGCCCGACTTGCCATCTGCAAGGGACGCTTCATCATCCGACCGCTCAACCGACTCGTCGACCAGCTTGCTGCCGACATGGCCTCGCTGGCCGACCTCGCCGACGACGACATCCTTTGGGACATCTCCAAGCGCTCGCTCGTGTCGGCATGGAAGGCGGGATGCCTGCTCTGGACCTTGAACAACCAGACGTGGACCAAGCCGATGGCTTCGCTTGTGGAATGGCTCGTCTACCACGACATTTGGTCGAAGATGCAGGTGTTTGCCGACATGCTCGGAGGAGACGAGGGCAGCGTGAGCGAGGCTGGCAGACGCGGCCCGAAGAATCTGCTCGACGACCTGCCCGACTCATTCAACGAGGCTCAGCTTGAAGCCCTGCGCCTTTCGATTGGCAAGACGAAGGAGGGCACAAAGAATCAACTTTGCCAATGGGTGTTCCGCAAGTTCATAGTCTACTCCGCGCAAACCGGACTCTACACCAAGACTCAGGAATATCTGCATGGCACAACTGCCGACAATGTCACTAAAAAGTAACGGCCGACATTATCACTAAAAAAACAAGTAACTATGCTCGAAAAATCAACACTATTACAGTTCCGCCATCTGCCCATCGAGACTGTGGCTGAGCGGCTCGGACTGCACGTGGCGCGCCACAAATCGCTCTGCCCGTTTCATGACGATCATCATGCGAGCATGTCGTTCAGCACGTCGCGCAACACCTTCCGCTGCTTCGTGTGCGGAGCCTCGGGCGGCACCATCGACCTCGTGATGCGCCATCTGGGCAAGTCGTTTCCCGAGGCATGCCGTTGGCTGGCGGATGCCAACAACGTCATCCTTGAGGAGTACAAGCCACAGACGCCTGCTGGCGGCAAGCCCGCGAGGCCGTTCGACGCCTCGCGCTACGGCCGCCTCTTTGAGCATCCGTGGCTGAGCGACAAGGCTCGCCGATTCCTCTTCGAGGAGCGAAGGCTAAACCCACGTGTCGTGGCGTGGTGCCGGCTATCGTCGTGGACCGACCGCTACGGGACCAACTGGCTGCAAATTCCCTACTTCGACCAGGACGGAAGGCTTATTGGAATACAGAACCGTAATCTCGACTACCGTAAGGCCGAGAAAGAAGTCTTTCACGAAAAGGACAAAGCCGAGAAAGAAGTTTTGCACGAAAAGGACAAGTCCGACAAAGAGGTTTTTCACGAAAAGGACAAGGCCGACAAAGAGGTTCCCCGTTTCCGCTTCCCATACGGCTCCCGTTGCAGCATCTACAACCTCCCCGTCACGAAGATGCTGCGCCCCAGCGAACCGCTCTACATAACGGAGGGCGCGAGCGACTGTTGGGCTATGCTGTCTGCCGGACACAAGGCGATTGCCATTCCCTCGGCCACGCTCTTAGGTAATGCCGACAAGCGACTGCTCAAGGACTTGGCAGAGCGGTTGGGCACGACATTCCACATGTTCCCCGACCGCGACGCGCCTGGCGAGAGGCTCTTCATGCAACTAAAGGAGGTGCTGCCACAGCTGGTGCATCATCAGTTGCCAGTGGGATGCAAGGACTTTGCGGAATATTATATGAGTTTTGAGTTTTGAATTTTGAGTTTTGAATTGTCGGCAAAGCCGATTTTGAGTTTTGAATTTTGAGTTTTGAGTT
>CAKQEI010000007.1 GCA_934230115.1 uncultured Prevotella sp.
ATGTCAAACAAGTTTGTTGAACACAAGGGTTTCAATCTTGTAGAAACCAACAAGGAAGTTTTGGACAAGTGGATGGCCGACGATGTCTTCCACAAGTCAATCGACGAGCGCGAGGGCTGTCCGCAGTTTGTATTCTTCGAGGGTCCTCCCTCAGCCAACGGTCATCCGGGCATCCACCACGTCTTGGCACGCGCCATTAAGGACACATTCAACCGCTATAAGACTATGCAGGGATTCCAGGTTCACCGCAAGGCAGGCTGGGACACTCACGGACTCCCCGTGGAGCTTGGCGTGGAGAAGGAGCTTGGAATCACCAAGAAGGATATCGACAACAAGGCTTCGGAGAAGTACATCTCTACTGAGGACTACAACCACAAGTGCCGCGAGAACGTTATGATGTTCACAGCCGAGTGGCGCAAGCTCACCGAGGAAATGGGCTACTTCGTCGACCTCGACCACCCGTATATCACCTACGACAACAAGTACATCGAGACACTCTGGTGGCTCCTCAAGCAGCTCTACAACAAGGGCTTGCTCTACAAGGGCTACACCATACAGCCATATTCGCCAGGCGCAGGCACAGGCCTTTCGTCGCACGAGCTCAACCAGCCCGGTTGCTACCGCGACGTTAAGGACCTCACAGCCACTGTACAGTTCCTCATCCGCGACCCCAAGGCAGAGTGGACAAAGTGGGGCAAGCCCTACTTTGTGGCTTGGACCACAACTCCGTGGACATTGCCTTCGAACGTTGCGCTCTGCGTAGGTCCGAAGATTGATTATGTTTCGGTTGAGACCTACAACCTCTACAGCGGCGAGCCAATGACCCTCGTCATGGCCGAGAACCTCGTGAAGGCTTATCTCAAGCCCGAGCAGGAGTGCACCGAGGGCGAGCTTGCTCCGTTCGACAAGGAGAAGAAGCAGTGTCCGTGGCGCATCACTGGCCACTTCAAGGGCACAGAGCTTGAGGGCATGCACTACGAGCAGCTCATGCCGTGGGTTAAGCCATGCGAGAAGGTGGACGACTTCGCTCCGAAGTTCGTGCTCGACTACGCCGAGGCTCATCCCGAGAAGGTGTTCACCGGCGAGGACGGCCGCGACAAGTTCGTTGAGATGGAGAGCGAGGCTTTCCGCGTAATCCTCGGCGACTACGTCACAACCGACGACGGTACAGGTATCGTTCACATCGCTCCTACCTTCGGTGCCGACGACGCCAAGGTGGCAAAGGACGCCAACATCCCCGCCCTCTACCTTATCAACAAGAAGGGCGAGACACGCCCGATGGTCGACCTCCAGGGCAAGTTCTACCTCACCGACGAGCTCGACGCCAACTTCGTCGAGGCTTGTGTCGACACAGAGAAGTACGGTCACCACGCAGGCGACTACGTGAAGAACGCCTACGACCCGCAGTTCAACAAGGACGGCGTGTGGGACAAGAAGTCTTCCGACAAGGCCGAGGACCTCAACGTGGTGCTCTGCTACGAGCTCAAGCAGGAGGGCAAGGCGTTCAAAACCGAGAAGCACGTGCACAACTATCCTCATTGCTGGCGCACCGACAAGCCCATCCTCTACTATCCGCTCGACAGCTGGTTCATCAAGGACACAGCACGCAAGGAGCGCATGGTGGAACTCAACAAGACCATCAACTGGCAGCCTGAGTCTACCGGCACAGGCCGATTCGGCAACTGGCTTGAGAACCTCAACGACTGGAACCTCTCGCGCTCACGCTTCTGGGGAACTCCGCTGCCTATCTGGCGCGACGAGAACCGCGGCGAGAAGTGCATCGGTTCGCTTGAGGAGCTTTACGCCGAGATTGAGAAGTCGGTGGCTGCAGGCGTGATGAAGAGCAACCCGATGAAGGACAAGGGCTTCGTGCCGGGCGACTACTCTCAGGAGAACTACGACAAGATCGACCTCCACCGTCCTTACGTCGACTACATCGTGCTCGTCAACGACGAGGGCAAGCCAATGCACCGCGAGTCCGACCTCATCGACGTGTGGTTCGACTCAGGCTCTATGCCTTACGCCCAGCTCCACTACCCGTTCGAGGGTGAGATGTCGCGCGGCACCGAGGACGACCGCAAGGCTCTTGTCAACAGCACATACGAGGGCTTCGCCATCGCTCCTAAGTTCTATCCTGCCGACTTCATCAACGAGGGCGTCGACCAGACACGCGGATGGTTCTTCACTCTCCACGCCATCGCAACAATGGTGTTCGACTCGGTGGCCTTCAAGAACGTAATCTCTTCAGGACTCGTTCTCGACGCCAAGGGCAACAAGATGTCAAAGCACCTTGGCAACGCCGTCAATCCGTTCGAGCAGATCGAGAAGTACGGAGCTGACGCTGTGCGCTTCTACATGATGACCAACTCGGAGCCTTGGGACAACCTCAAGTACGACGAGAAGGGCGTAGACGAGGTGCGCCGCAAGTTCTTCGGCACATTATATAATACATACTCATTCTTCTCTGGCTACGCCAATGTCGACGCATTCGACAACGAGGCTGCACAGGTGCCCGTGGCAGAGCGTCCGGAGATTGACCGCTGGGTGCTCTCCGTGCTCAACACTCTGGTCAAGGGCGTACAGAAGGAGATGGAGAACTACGACCCCACACGTGCAGGCCGACTCATCGAGGACTTCGTCAACAACGACCTCTCCAACTGGTATGTGCGCTTGAACCGCAAGCGTTTCTGGGGCAAGGAAATGTCGCAGGACAAGCTCGCCGCCTATCAGACTCTCTACACCTGTCTGACTACCGTGGCTAAGCTCCTCGCTCCGTTCGCCCCGTTCTTTGCCGACCAGCTCTTCTGCGACCTCGGCGCAGCCAAGATCGAGGGCACTACATCAGTACACCTCGCCAAGTTCCCCGTGGCCGACGACCAGCTCATCGACAGCGAGCTTGAGGACCGCATGGGCATGGCACAGAAGATTACGTCAATGGTTCACGCCCTTCGCAAGAAGGTGAACATCGCCGTGCGCCAGCCGCTGCAGGCCATCATGATTCCTGCCGTCGACGACGAGCAGCGCCGCCACATCGAGGCTGTCAAGGACCTCATCCTCTCGGAGGTGAACGTCAAGGAGCTTCGCTTTGTCGAGGGCTCAGGCGTATTGGTGAAGAAGGTGAAGTGCAACTTCCGCACCATGGGCAAGAAGTATGGCAAGCTGATGAAGGGCATTGCAGCCGCCATGTCGGCTCTCGACCAGGAGCAGATAGCCGAGCTTGAGACCAACGGCAAGATAGCCGTTGAGGTAGAGGGCAACGCCGTTGACGTTGAGGCTGCCGACGTGGAGATTATCTCGGAGGACATCCCGGGCTGGCTCGTGAGCAACGAGGGCAAGCTGACCGTGGCTCTTGAGATTGAGCTCAACGACGAGCTGCGCAACGAGGGTATGGCCCGCGAGCTCATCTCGCGCATACAGAACCTCCGCAAGGAGACTGGTCTTGAGATTACCGACCGCATCCACGTCAGCATCACTCCTTGCGAGAAGGTGGAGAAGGCTGTGGCAAGCTTTGCCGACTACATCCAGTCGCAGGTGCTCGCCCTCGACATCACTCTCGCCGACAACGACGGTGCTGAGAGCGAACTCGACGACTTCAAGATCAACATCAAGGTTGTGAAGGCGTAAACCTGGTTGCAGAAACATGAACAAACAGAAGGGTGTGTCAAAACTCCAATTTTGACACACCCTCTACATTACCAATAAACAAAATTCAACTAACTAAATTAAAAACCAACAACAATCATGGCAGAAAAGACACGCTACTCTGACGAAGAACTCCAGGAGTTCAAAGAGATAATCAACGAAAAACTACGGCTTGCCCGTCGCGACCTCAACGCAATGATGGAGCAGCTCCGCAATGCCGACACCAACGCCGCCGACGACACAGCAGCAGCCTACAAGACGCTTGAGGAAGGCAGTGCGTCGCAGTCGAAGGAGGAGATAGCACAGATGGCAAACCGTCAGCAGAAATTCATACAAGGACTGGAGGCCGCCCTTGTACGCATCGAGAACAAAACCTATGGCATCGACCGCCTCACAGGCGAACTGATACCAAAGGAGCGTCTGCGCATTGTGCCTCACGCTACGCTCAGCGTGGCGTCGAAGAACGCTCGCAAGAAATAACAATGAAACAAGACATCAAACATGTCGGCATGGGATGGATTGCGGTGATTATCGTCGCCGCAATCCTCATTGTCGACCAAATCATCAAGATTGAAGTCAAGACCAACATGACGCTTGGCGAAGCCCTGCACGTCACCGACTGGTTCTACATCGAGTTCATCGAGAACAACGGCATGGCCTACGGCATGACCTTCATCAACAAGCTCGTGCTCTCGCTCTTCCGTCTTGTGGCCATTGGAGCCATAGGCTGGTACATCTGGCGGGTGGTCAAGTCGAGGCTCTTCAGCAAGGGCTACATCGTGTGCCTTGCTATGGTGCTCGCAGGAGCGGCTGGCAACCTCATCGACTGCCTGTTCTACGGCTTGATATTCGAGGCTTCCACTCCGTTCAGCGTGGCTGGCTTCGTGCCCTTTGGCGAGGGCTACTCGTCGTTCCTTCACGGCAAGGTGGTCGACATGTTCTACTTTCCGATAATTCAAACCACGTGGCCCGATTGGGTGCCCATGTGGGGAGGCGACGACTTCGTCTTCTTCTCGCCCGTGTTCAACTTTGCCGACTCCTGCATCAGCGTAGGTGTTGTGTTGCTGCTGCTCTTCTTCCGCAAGGACCTGGAGCGCATGTCGGAAGCATGGAAATGACACACCCCCCACATTAATCTACAAGAAATGAATAGAAGGAATATTTGCAGCATGGCCCTGCTTTGCAGCCAACTCATGGCCGTATTGATGGTTGCCCTCGCCATAGCGAGTTGCAAGCCTGGAATACCATCCAAGTATCTTCAGCCCGACGAGATGGCCGACATTCTCTACGACTATCATCTGGCAGAGGGCATTGCCTCCACACCCGGCGACGCCGACTCCATAGCCATGCGCACCTATCGCACGAGCATCCTTGAGCACCACGGTGTGACGGAGGCCGACTTCGACTCGTCGATGGTCTACTACACGCGCCATTCCAAGCTCCTTCAGGATGTCTACACCCAACTGCAAGACCGCCTGAACAGAGAGTCGGAGGCGTTGGGTGGAGCGTCTGGCTCAAGTATGTTCGCAAGTGCCGACACGGCAAACGTGTGGCGCAACTCAACGTCGTTCGTGCTCTCGCCGTATGTGGCTACCAACCGCTTCTCGTTTGAGGTGAAGGCCGACACTGCATGGCATGAAGGCGACAGAATGATTCTCGACTTCGACGCGCAGTTCATCTATCAGGACGGCATACGCGACGCCCAGGCTGTGCTGGCTGTAACCTACGACAACGACTCCACCGAGTATACCAACAATATGGTGCAATCGACGTCGCACTATCAGCTGCAAATCAACAATACGGGCCGCCTGCGCATAAAGTCGGTGCGTGGCTTCTGGTTGCTCTCCGACCAACCGCAGTCGTCGGGCACGTCGACAACAACGCTCAAGCTGCTTGTGCTGAACAATGTGCGCCTGATACGAATGCACACGCAGAAATCGGCTGAGGCTTCTGCCTCCGAGGTTGCGGGCGAGACAAAAGCCAACTCGCAAGACTCTGCAAGAGTGGAGCGGAAGGACAGCGTGAAGACTCCACCGGTGAATGTTCCGCATACGAACACTCCACCAGTGAACACTCCGCCTATGAAGCTGAAGCCGATGGACAAGAAGCTGAAGCTCGTACCGAAACAATAAACGCCAAGAAGAAATGAAACGCATCGTAGCAGCCAACCACGTTATCCTGCCCGACGGCAAGGAGCTCAGCCCCGGAGTGGTGGAAACCGACGGCACCACGGTCGTCCGTTTCTATCGTCTTGAGCAGGAGCAGCCGTTCACCGAATGGCTGGGCGGCACAATCCGCATCGTGGAAGAAAAGGGAGTTTTGAGTTTTGAGTTTTGAGTTTTGAATTATTGCGCGATGCGCAATTTTGAATTTTGAATTTTGAGTTTTGAATTGTGCGCGAAGCGCATTAGGAATTGTTCAATTTTGAATTGAGAATTCTTAATTCAAAAATCAAAATTCAATAATTCAAAATCGCTAACGGCGACAATTCAAAACTCAAAACTCAAAATTCAAAACTCAAAATTCAAAATTGCGCATCGCGCAATAATTCAAAATTCAAAAATCAAAATTCAAAAATCAAAAAATTATGCTTAGTGTAAACGAATTAGAAGACCGCCTTATCGACCTCGCATTTGCCGAGGACATAGGCGATGGTGACCACACAACCCTCTGCTGCATCCCCGACACAGCAATGGGCAAGTCGCATTTGTTGATTAAGGAGGACGGCATACTCGCAGGTGTAGAGGTAGCCAAGCGCGTATTCGCCCGCTTCGACCCCACAATGCAGGTAGAGGTGCTCATTGGCGACGGCGCTCATGTGAAGAAGGGCGACATCGCCATGATTGTAAGCGGCAAGGTGCGCTCGCTGCTCCAGACCGAGCGTCTGATGCTCAACATCATGCAGCGCATGAGCGGCATTGCCACCATGACAGCCAAGTATGTGGAGCGCCTCAAGGGCACCAAAACCCACGTGCTCGACACACGCAAGACCACTCCGGGCCTTCGTATGCTTGAGAAGCAGGCTGTGAAGATTGGCGGCGGCATGAACCACCGCATCGGACTCTTCGACATGATCCTGCTCAAGGACAACCACGTCGACTTTGCCGGAGGCATCGCCAACGCCATCAACCGCTGTCACGAGTATCTCAAGGAGAAGGGACTCGACCTGAAGATTGAGATTGAGGTGCGCAATTTCGACGAGCTGCGCCAGGCTATGGAGTGCGGCGGCATCAACCGCATCATGCTCGACAACTTCTCGGTGGAGAACACCAAGAAGGCTGTGGAGATGGTAGGCGGCAAGTATGAGACCGAGTCGAGCGGAGGCATCACCTTCGACACCATCCGCGACTACGCCGAGTGTGGCGTCGACTTCATCTCAGTAGGTGCACTCACTCACTCTGTCAAGGGACTCGACATGTCGTTTAAGGCTTGCGAATAAAAACGAGGTTTTTAAATCATGAACATATCTAATTGTTTCAAGACTCTTGCCCTCTCGGCATTACTCTCCACCGCCGCCACCTCAGCCTCTGCCTGCACCAACTATATCGTGGGCAAGAAGGCGAGTGTCGACGGCTCGGTGATGGTGTCCTACAACGCCGACGACTACGGCATGTTCGGCCACCTCTGCCACTATCCAGCAGGCACCCACCCGAAGGGCACGATGCGCAAGATCTACGATTGGGACTCGGGAGAGTATCATGGCGAAATACCCGAGGCTCCCGTCACCTACAACGTGATAGGCAACATCAACGAGTTTCAGCTCTCCATCGCCGAGACCACGTATGGCGGACGCGAGGAGATGGTCGACCCCACGGGCATCCTCGACTACGGCTCGCTCATCTACGTGGCTCTGCAACGCTCCAAGACGGCACGCGAGGCCATCAGCGTGATGACCTCGCTCGTGGAGAAGTACGGCTACTGCTCCGAGGGAGAGACATTCTCTATCTGCGACCCCAATGAGGCGTGGATCATGGAGATGCAGGGCACTGGCAAGGGCTCCAAGGGCGTTGTGTGGGTGGCTATGCGTATCCCCGACGATGCTGTATGCGCCCATGCCAACCAGAGCCGCATAGGCAAGTTCAACATGAAGGACAAGAAGAACGTCATCCACTCGAAGAACGTCATCTCCTATGCTCGCAAGATGGGATGGTTCACGGGCAAGGACGCCGACTTCTCGTGGAAGAACACCTACGCCTTCCCCGACTTCTCGGGCCGCCGCTTCTGCGACGCACGCGTGTGGAGCTTCTTCAACCACTGGCAGAAGGGCTTCGACCGCTACCTGCCCTGGGCTCTTGGCAAGGATGCCAACGCCGAGGACATGCCCCTCTGGATTGTGCCCGACCGCAAGCTCAGCGTCCACGACGTTGAGATGTGTATGCGCGACCACTACGAAGGCACAGCCCTCGCTCTCGACTCTACCAACGTTGGAGGCGGTGTCTACCAGATGCCTTATCGTCCCACGCCGCTCACCTATAAGGTAGACGGCAAGGAATACTTCAACGAGCGTCCCGTGTCGACACAGCAGACAGCCTTCACCTTCGTGTCGCAGCTCCGCTCATGGTTGCCCAACGAGATTGGCGGCATTCTGTGGTTTGGCAACGATGACGCCAACATGGTGGCCTACACTCCCGTCTATTGCGGCAACACCGTGCAGCCCGAGTGCTACAACACTCCGGGAGCCGACGCCGTGACCTATTCCGACAAGAACGCCTTCTGGGTGTGCAACTGGGTGAGCAACATGGTCTATCCGCGCTACTCGCAGCTCTTCCCCGAACTCAAGGCTGTGCGCGACTCGCTCGACATGAGCTATTTTGCAGCACAGAAGGAGATTGAGGTCAAGGCGCAGGTGCTCTATGCCTCCAGCAAGGCTGAGGCGGTGAAGTATCTCAACACCTACAGCAACGACAAGGCGCAGCAGATGCTCGCCGCATGGCACGACCTCGGACGCCTGCTCATTGTGAAGTACAACGACATGGCTGTCAAGAAGACCAAGGACGGCAAGCTCACACGCTCTGTCACACGTCCTGGCTATCCAGCGAGCTTTGCCAAGAAGCTCGTCAAGGAAACAGGCGACTGGTATGCTGTGCCGGAAAAGAAGTAATTCGTAAGATTTACAGACAATTCTCAAATAGACGAATTGCTGTTCAAAATGTCTTGACGCTTGGCTTCTATATTTTGCGGCTTAAACCATAAAAAAGGGGCTTAAGCGGTTAATATAATAGACCATCAGAAAAAGCCTTCTATTAAGACCCATTTTGGTCTTAATAGAAGACCAACCCTCAAGTATTATTAAGACCAAGCTCGGTCTTAATAATACTTCAAAAAAACGACAAGATAAGGGCCCTTTTTTCTATAGTTACAACCCGACCCCGACAACAGTGTTTTCAGGCTTGTTGGCGAGTTGTACTTCCAAAAAATGATTTCGGATGTTTGGAACAATAAATAGTGAATATTTCTCTGTGCTACATACTATCTTATACCCAGGGCGTTGCCCTGGGCTATGGAGAACATTGGGCTTTCAGCCCGCTTTTGTTCACTCATTCAGCTTCCAATCGTCAATGCTTCTTTGGTCTTTAGAAAAGTTTATTCCTATTTTCACAACTTTTCGTTTGTCATAAGCAAATGCTTTAGCGTAGTCTTTTTCTTGAATTTGGGCTACGGCATTGACCGATGACTTTTTGTATTTCAACTCAAAGACATAGATTGTGTTCTTTGTTTTCAAGAGAATGTCAATCCTTCCGTCTGATGTGGGATGCTCTGCCTGAACATCAGCACCGAGCATCGTGAGAATAGTAAACATAACGGCTTGATAATGCCGCTCGTTGTTGTTGATGATTGTGTATGGGAACTTGTCGTAGAACGTCTTCAGATGAGGAAGAAAAGCCTCCATGTCGTCGTTCTGTACTACATTTGTTGCGTAAGCATACACAATGTCGTCATATTCATTCATACAGTCTGTGGTGTAGAACTTCACCAGATTGTCTGAGAACCCTCTTCTAACTTCCTGGTTGGGAAAGCAGAGGCGGTACAGTCTTGTGGTTCGTTCGTAGCTCTTGATGGTTAGGTAGCCACTTTGATACAGAATGGGTATAGGGTCTGTTATCCTCTCGGTAGGAGCGTCGAAACGGCTCGCCTGAATCCATAGGTTGTCCAGTGACAATATGTCCATGTGCCTCTGCTGCAACATTTCGATAAGGAATGTAGGAGTGCCAGAGGCAAACCAGTAGTTGCTGAAATCCTTGTCGTCCAGAGCGTTGATGATGCTGTATGGATTGTACACATCGTCGCCGTTGGCACTGAAATGATAGCCGTCGTAGTGAGTTTTCAGCTGCGCGAGAGTCTCTTCGTAGCTTAGTCCGTTGTGTTGGGCCATTTCCTCGATACCTTCTTTGAAACAGGAGGTAAGCTCTTTCTCTGTTATTCCGCAACAACTGCTATATTCGTCCTTGAGACTGAGTATTTTCAGATTGTTCAGCTCGCTAAAGATGCTCAGCTGACTGAATTTGGAGATTCCCGTGATGAAGACGAAGCGCAGGTTGCCCTCCTGCTGTTTCAAGGGGCTGAAAAAGTCGCGCATTATGTTGCGTATGCTGTTCTGCAAATGTTCGTCGTTCAGCGAGTCGTGCATTGGGGCGTCGTATTCGTCGATGAGCACAACAGCCTGCCTGCCACTTTGCTCAGTGGCAGCGATGAGAATGTTTTTCAGGCGAGTGCCATAAGCTTTGCTCTCCTCTGGCTTGACGTCTATTCCGTATTTGCGCTCTTCTATCTGCAGGATGCCGTTGAGGATGGTATGGGTGTTTTCCAGGTTGTAGTATTTTCCGCAGCTTAAGTCGAAATGGACCACTGGGAAGGCCATCCATTCTTTCTCCAGGCTGTCGATGGCAAGCCCCTTGAAAAGCTCCTTCCTGCCCTCAAAGTAGGCTTGTAGAGTAGACACAAACAGGGATTTGCCGAATCGTCGTGGACGACTCAGAAAGTGGAATTTGGCGTAGTGTGCCAACTGATAAACGATACTGGTTTTGTCGGCGTAGAAGTAGTTGCCGTTTACTATTTCGGAGAATGTTTGTATTCCCAAAGGATATTTTTTTGCAGCCATAGTCTTTCTATTTTTCTCCAAAGATAAGATTTTTAAAGGAAAGTACAAAGAAAAATATTGCCGTTTTCACTCAATACTAATGATTTATTGAATTTTTTTCGTGATTTGCAGTACTGCCATACTCCCATGCGAGCGAAGAGAACATAAAAATCAAACGCCCCACGCTCGGCAAAAGCCGAACGTGGGGCGCATGGGGGTGTTGGTTAAGATCAGTTCAACACGTTTACATTTGCTTGTCGCTTACTATTCTATTTTATTGTTGTCTTTATCAAGAACTTTGCAATTATTCCTCCAGTGTGCAGGAAAATAATCATAATTGTTTGCTAATAACGCATTATAGGCAGCCGCATCATTTACTATGAGAGTATGGATTCCTGCCTCGGTTCCAGCTCCCTCAAGCCAATATTTAAAACAATCCAATTTTGAAGTAATTTGGTCGCTTAGTGCCAACATTTTGACGGTTGATAATCGTAAGCAACGAGAGAACATCCAACTATAGCATCCATCAGCCAACGTCTCAGCAGGCAAAGCTGGAGCATTTATAAGATTTGCACAACCTTCGAACATGCTACTATAGCATTCATTAGCTAACGTTGTAGCAGGCAATTCTGGTGCAGAGGCCAATAATGTGCAGTTTTTGAACAAATTGCAGAATCTGGCATTTTTGGTATCTACTGTCTTATAGTTTTCATAATCCAGCAGCGTGCGGATATCACCATCGCAATATAATACATCTGAATATGGATCAGTAAATGTGATGGTTGAATATTTAGACGTTGAAGACGCAGTTCCATAAATGTTCTTGCCACGCAAACGAAGGGTGCCATCTATTCCACCGAAGCTGACTTCTTCTTCTGCTACAACTTTCTTCCATTCGCCATCATTTACAGAATACTCAAGCCCTGAGATGGTGTAATCTTTGGTTGTCATCTTAAACGTTTGCCCCACATTTGCATAAAAGGTGACGTATGGTGCATAAATTGCTTTACCACCAGTAATTTCACCCGTAGTAGTCCAATCAGCCACAGTAACGCCATTGACCTTCACCTTGTTCTTGCCCACAGTGAGCTGATAGGTGTAGCTCTTGCCGGCTTCGAGTTTAGGGATGTTGGTGAGCGTTTCCTTAGCGTTGTTGCCGCCTACTTCAAGAGAAAGGAACTCTTTTCCGTTTTGGGCTTCGCAGGGCACAATCAGAGCATAATATTTGTCCTTGTTGTCCACGCTGTGCTTATACGCCTTCGCGCCGTTGATGGAAATGCTTTTGACTGGAGTGTCTTTAGCATACTGGTCGTTGAAGTCCACAACCTCCACCACCACGCGCGCCATAAGGCGGTTCATAGTGAGCGTGAGGTTGTTGCCATTGGTGTTGCTTTGTGATCCTGAGTAGCTCATGTAGTCGGCGGCGGCAAGGTCAGCCTCGGTGTTGTATTCCTTAGGCTGAGTGATAGTGCCACCAGTATAAGAAGCAGGATAGTAGGCGGTGAATTTCATCGTCTGGCTTTCCCATTTCAGGAACTTGCCCCCTTGCGGCTGCCATTCCGTGCCGACGAGCTTATAGGTGACGGTCTCCTGGCCGTCGGCCGTTACGCTGATCTCGTCGTCCTCGTTGAACTTCTTCTGATCCTCTTCTGTAGCTCCGAGCGGATTGCTACGTGTGAAACCGTCGGCCGAAGCCTTGCCCACTTCCGCGGTGATGCGCACGGCGTTGGGGTCGCTATGGAATGCGGAGAGCATGTCTTCCGACTCGGAGCAGGCCGTAAGCGCCATGAGGGCAGCAGCAAAGCCCATCAGTCGTCTCGTTATCTTCATTGTTTTCATATTCTTCTTGTTGTTTTTTAAAATTACTTAATAGTCATGAGAGTTTGTGTCAACTCAAAACAAAGCGGGCTGAAAGCCCAATGTCTTTGTTTATAACTTAACCCTCTTTAGTCAGTCTCTTTCTGTTCGCCCTCGCCGTTTCCTGCGACCCAAGGAGAAACTGAGAAGGATACAGGCTGCACCTTGTCGTTGCCGGCAGACAGCTTGAGCGTATAGGCGGTGGTAGGAGTTAGCGTCAATTCATTGTTGTATGCCCACTCATAGAGTTTGCCATCCACCCTGAAGCTGACAGTGAACTTACCACTCTCGATGATTTGCGGAATCAGGATAGCCTCGTAACTGGCAGTCGCCCTCTTGATGGTTCCCTCTGTTTTGCTGTAAGGCGTTGTGGCGGTGAGGAATGGAGAGATAGGGGTTGGGTCGCCGGAATAATCATAAAAACTAAACTGAGGATTGTGAGTTGAAGAATAAATGAAGTATCCTGCCTTAATCTTAGATCCGTCAATCTTCACGTCCGTAATCTTCTTATCCACATCCGCTGTAAACTCATATTCATCGCCCAATTCTATGGTGAGCTTGATTTTGCTCATTGTATGCTTAAATTCCACATTGATGCCATCTTGGGTTGGGACTACCTGTGTATAGGGCATTGCCAAAAAGTCGGCCTTCTTCAAAGCGTCCGGTGTAGTTTGGTCTGTAGGATGATTGTGGATTGAGCCATCTCTACTATAGTTTATATCTGATATGGCATAAACCGTTACTTTGTCGTTCATATTTGCCCAAAGCATGGTAACTTCCTTCTTTGTTCCATCGATGAAAAACGGTATTATGTCATAGGTTTTCCAATTATTATCTTCCAATTCAGCCAAAACCCCATAATTGTATTTGTCTTCATTATTAATGTTGTTATGCATGACCCCGAGTCCAAAGCTCGTAGGCGTGTCAGTGTTAGAATATCCCGCACGTGTTGTAGGCTCATCCACACTTACGTTGAGCTTTATGGGAGTGTCTGCCAGGAAGTCGTGGCTGATACTTTCTTCATTGGTGCAGGCTGCCAAGCAGAGTGTTGCGGCAGCCAATGTAATAAGTTGATGTTTCATGTTGTTTTCGGGTTTTAAAAATTAGTGGTTTTTGGGTTCTATTTATTTCGTTGCCGAAGCGTACTGCACGGTAGTGCCTTCAGAGCCAATCTGCCAGTTGGCAGGGAGATAGCCCTTTTCATCTAATGCATCGTAGACAGTCTTGTCCTTAAGCTGGAGAGTGCGTTTTTTGGCTTTGGTTCCGGCATTGTTAAGCCAATTACGGCAGCAAAAATCTGTTTCCGTAATTTTGTCGCTTGGAGCCGACATTGTGACGGTAGACAAGTTTGAACAATCTCCGAACATATAATTATAACAATTCACTGCCAATTCAGTGGCAGGCAAATCAGGAGCTTTTTCGAGAGCAGTACATCCTGCGAACATAGATTCATAACACCTAGGGCTTAATGTCATGGCAGGTAAATCTGGAGTGGATGTTAAAACTGTGCAGCCCGCAAATAACGCCGTGAAACTGGCTTCACTGGTGTCTACTGTCTTATAGTTTCCCCAATTCAGCAATGTGCGTATGTCGCCCTTGCAAGCCACATTCACATATGAATTGGTGAATTCGATGTGTGCGAATCCTTGTCTATTTACATCAGCCGTGCCATTTTCATTCTCTCCACGCAAGCGTAGGTTGCCCTTGTCGCCACCAAAAACAACTTCAGCGTCTTGTACAACCGTTGCCCACTCACCATTATTCACAGAATATTGAAGTCCTGAGATTGAGTATTCGCCTTGGACTGTCATTTTGAACCCCTGTTCTTCCTCAGCCGTAAATGTGACGTATGGGATATGTTCCGCCTTTCCTCCAGCTATTACCTCCGTCGTAGTCCAATCAGCCACAGTAACGCCATTGACCTTCACCTTGTTCTTGCCCACGGTGAGCTGATAGGTGTAGCTCTTGCCGGCTTCGAGGGTAGGGATGTTAGTGAGCGTCTCCTTTGTTTTGTTGTCGCCTACTTCAAGAGAGAGGAACACTTTGCCGTTTTGGGCTTCGCAGGGCACAATCAGAGCATAATATTTGTCCTTGTTGTCCACGCTGTGCTTATACGCCTTCACGCCGTTGATGGAAATGCTATTGACAGTAGTATTTTGAGCATACTGGTCGTTGAACCCCACAACCTCCACCACCACGCGCGCCATAAGACGGTTCATAGTGAGCGTGAGGTTATTGCCATTGGTGTTGCTTTGCTCGCCAGAATAGCTCATGAAGTCGGCATCGGCCAACGATTTCTCACTGGTGTATTCTGTAGGCTGAGTGATAGTGCCACCAGTATAAGAAGCAGGATAGTAGGCGGTGAAGTTCATCGTCTGGCTTTCCCATTTCAGGAACTTGCCCCCTTGCGGCACCCATTCCGAGCCGTCGAGCTTATAGGTTACAGCCTCCTGCCCATCAGCCTTGACGCTGATTTCGTCGTTTTCGTTGAACTCCGTCTGCTTTTTGGCGTCGCCGAGCGGATTGCTACGTGTGAAACCGTCGGCAGAAGCTTTGCCCACCTCCGCGGTGATGCGCACAGCGTTGGGGTCGCTATGAAAAGCGGAGAGCATGTCTTCCGACTCGGAGCAGGCCGTAAGCGCCATGAGGGCAGCAGCAAAGCCCATCAGTCGTCTCGTTATCTTCATTGTTTTCATATTCTTCTTGTTGTTTTTAAAAAAATGTTGTTAAGAGTCATGAGAGTGTGTGTCAAAACTCAAACAAAGCCCGTTTTGTTTGAGTTCTGACACATGCCCGATTCTCTTTATTCAGTTATCTTGGCGTTATACTCGTCAAGAACTGTGCATTGGCCAATCTGCCAGTTGTCAGGCAAATAAGTTGGATTTGCCTTTAATGCTTCGTAGGCAGCCTTGTCTTTAAGCTGGAGAGTGCGGGATTTTGCTTCTGTTCCGGCATCTGTAAGCCATCCGTCTAAGCAAGAATCATATTTAGTTATTTTATCACTTGGAGCCAACATTGTGACGGTAGACAGCTTGTTGCAACCATTAAACATATATTGATAGCAGTCTTTTGCCAATGTCGTTGCAGGCAAAGCAGGAGCAGTTTCGAGAGCAGTACATCCCCAGAACATCCACGCATAACAAGATTCTACCAATGTCGTTGCAGGCAAATCAGGAGCTTTTTCGAGAGCAGTACATCCCATGAACATAGAATTATAACAATTAGGGCTTAATGTCATGGCAGGTAAATCTGGAGCGGATGTTAAAACTGTGCAGTCCGAAAATAACACCGCGAAGTTGGCTTTATTGGTTTCTACTGTTTTATATTTTTCCCAATCCAACAATGTGCGTATGTCGCCTTTGCAAGCCACTTTCACATTTGAATGGGAGAATTCGATGTTTGCGTATCCTTTAGTACTTAAATCAGCCGTGCCATTTTCATTTTTTCCACGCAAGCGGAGGTTGCCTTTGTCGTTACCAAAAGTAACTTCATCGTTTTCTACAACTTTTGTCCACTTACCATAATTCACAGAATACTCAAGTCCTGAGATTGTGTAACCGTTATTGGCTGTCATTTTGAACTTCTGTTCTGCATCAGCCGTAAAAGTCACATAAGGAATATTCAAGGCCTCTCCGCCTACAATTTCATCCTTTCCCCATTCAGCAACATTTACGCCGCCTATAGTCACCATGTTCTTGCCCACAGTGAGGTTGTAGGTGTAGCTCTTGCCAGCCTCCAAGGCTCCTGTCTTTACTACAAGCGGAGTCTCGGCAGATCCTTCCGCGCTGAAGTAGAGGTTGGCCTTGATAGTGCCCGGAGCCACCAAGGCGGTGTAGGTGGTGCCTGTGCCACCCTCGCCCTGCTGCAACGGCTTGATGCTGACGGTAGTTGCCTCGTTAGTGTCGGTAGACGACTTGCTTACGATGCGGACATGGTTGACCTTGGTGTCGGCGGTGAACTGGTCGTTGAAACTCTGGATGTTGAGAATCAGACGGGCTGTCTTGCGCTTCATTGCCACTTCAAGCAGGCGGCTGTCAGGAATGGCAGTAAGGGTTTTTGTAGCCGTCATATAGTCGGACTTGGCAATCAGCTCCTCGCTGCTCTGGTCTTCCTGGATAAAGCCTTTGCTGAAGGAGTTTTGGCCGTCGGCAGGATACCAGCACTGGAAGGTGAGGTTGTTGCTGTCCCATAGCAAATAGTCGCTGCCGCTGGGCTGCCATTCTGTTCCGTTGAAGGTGTAGTTGAGCGATTGGCCATTGTTGCTTACGCCCATGACGTCGCCACTGTTGAAGCTCTTCAGTTGAGCCTCTTCTGTGGCCGAGGGGTTGCTTCGTGAGAATATGCTGCCCACCGAAGCCGAAACATGCACAGCGTTAGGGTCGCTGAGCCATGTGTTGTTGGTGTCGGTGTCGGTTGAGCAGCCAGTAAGGAGCATACTGGCTGTTGCAACCAAACCTAATATCTTTTGATACTTCATAGTGGAAAAAAATGTTTTAAGTTACTTAACTCTTATTCTGTCTCAAGAGAGCCAGGAGTGCCACCCTCCTGTCCGTCCGTCCAAGGCGTAGCGGTGATGCTCTCCTTCTTAATCAGCAGCATGTCGTTGCCCATGCTGAGGTTGAGCGTGTACTTGTAGCCGCTCTTGAGGCTGACGGCCTCAGGAGAAGTCCATTCGTAGAGCTTGTCGGCTGTCTTCAGCGTCACCTTGAAGGTGTTGGCAGCAACCTCCTGCGGAATGGCGATGCAAGAGAAGCTTGAGGTGCAATGCTTCTCCACGGCATTGTCACCCGTGGGATAGGTGAAGGTTCCATTTTTGGTGATGATGTCGGTAGGGGTAGCATCTGTTTCGGTTGTTACGATGCCGTCAGTTCTTGTTACATCTACAATCGCCGTGATTGTCGTTCCACCTAAAACAGCCTCTGTGATAGGAGTTATTGTGGGAATGTTTGGCTTGTTGAACTCTGTGCCCAAGGTGACGTTGATGTTGATCTGGCAGAAAGCATGGCTAAACTGCATGTTGAGTTTCTTATCCACAAGACCATTTTCCGATCCAGGAATGAAGAATGGAGAATAGAAGTAGAGCAAGTCGTTGGCGAAGTTGTCTGTATTTTGGTCGGAATGTACTTTGTAGGTAATGGGCTTTAATCCGCCGTTGTAAACATTTTGGAATGTTGTCACATCGTCAGTAGCCGGGGCAAAAGCCACGATGTCTACTGGAGTTGTGGCATTCTGCCAAAGCAGGGTTTCGTCGCAGATCCATTCGCTGCCAGACTTTTTGAATATCTTGTTGACATAGGTGTACTTCGAGCCAACTGCTGCGTTCTCTTCGCTATTGTTCACTATGGTCAGGGAGAAGGGTTCCTCCAATGGAGTCCCTGCACCCTCGGCACGGGTCTTGGCGTTGTTCACGCTCGCCGTAACGCGTACGATGTTGTCGCTCGGGTAGTTGCTCTGCGCCTGGTCGTCGTCGTTGGAGCAGCTGCCAAGCATGGTTGCAGCAAGTGCCGCAAAAGCGAAAAATCTTATTGTTTTCATAATTGTTCTGTTTTTAAAGTTGAGTTGCTGTTAACTTGTTTGTTTAGTCGAATGCCTCACCATTGAATGTGCTGCCATCCTCCCAGTCGGAAATCTTCACTTCATCGAGAATCACCTGGTCGCGTCCCACCTCAAGGTTGATGGTAGTGATCTTGCCGCCCTCAAACTTGAACGGAGATTTGTGGTCGTAGGTGAAGTTCTTGTCGCCGATGGTGATGGTAAGTTTCTGGATGCCATTCTGAGGGATGACAATAGAGGTGTACTTGGCGTTGGCAACGCTCACCGGAAGCTCGAAGTTTGACTTGGCGGCGGCAGGAGTAACAGCCTTGGTGAGATAGTTGACGGTGGCCTCCTTCACGGCGTCTGCCACTACAACGCTCTTCACGTTAGGTATGCCGCCCCACTGGTTCTTGTAGGTGAGGTTAACCACCATTTTTGCCATAACGTGGGTGAATTCGAGTTGCACAGGATCCTTGGCGTCGTCGTTGTAGGACAGACCCTTGATGTTGACAGCCACAAGGAGGTCGCTTGCAGTCTGGTCGTCGACATTGAAGGTGTAGTTGTCGGCGGCAAGGTTCTCCACACTCTTAGATGGGTAGATGCCAATGAAGTAGTGTTTCTCCACATTGTTCTTCCACAACATCTGTGGTGTTGCCACCCACTTCTTGTCGGTGAGTTTGTTGATGGCGTTGTCCACCACTCTCTTGCCAACGGCAGGAGCCACGCCGGGGTCGCCCGTCCATGCGTACACGCTTATCTCGTCGCCCTCTGTGAAGGTCTGTGCTCCCTTGTCGTTGGCGGCTATTCGCGTCATATTGCCGATGCTGGTAGACACGGTGATGTACTTGGAGGCTTCGCTTCCATTCTCGTTGTTGTCGTTAGAGCAACTGCCCAGAGCCAATGTCATTGCTGCAAGGGCCAAAAGGAAATAATTCTTTTTCATTGTCTTTTGTTGTTTTTAATGATTATATTTATTATTTATAATTATAAGCCTTGCGAATAAGACCGTATATTGTCGTTTTATTCCGCTTTCGCAAAATGGGTAGGTGGATTGTTTCAAGTGTAGTCAGCCGCCTGATGTTTGTTGCTGAGCTATATATTGTGTTATATTTAGTCTGTAATAGCCGTAAAAATGAAAAAGAAAAGCCAGTTAGGTCTTAAAACACGTAGTTTTTGTTTCCAACAGTTTTCCATGCCGCAAATATAGCGATTTAATTTTGAATAAGAAGTATGTTTTAGGTGTTCATGTGTCTCATTGCGACAAAAAAAGTGTCGCATTCTTAGAATGCGACACTTGTACACGTGTTTTCGCAAAAAAAAGTCATCGACAAACGCTGATTACATCTCCTTGATGGTGTTTTCGGCCATAGCCCTCTCCTCGTCGGAGATGCCATATTTGGCGTAGAGCTGACGGTCGATGTTGGGTATGTCGAGTGTGGTCCAATCGATGTCGCTCTTGGCAGTGAAGTTTTCGATGGGTACAAACATGAACTTCTCGGGCGAGAGGTCCTGCGAGGTGATGGTCTGGAGCATCAGGTAGCGGGCGAACTTGGTGCTGAGGTAGGCAAGGAAGTTCTTGGCCTCGGCCTCGGTCTTGTAGGCTCCGCCCACGAGGTAGCTCTGAGTGCAGACGGTGGCAGGTGGCAGAATCGACATGGCAGAGAGCACGCGGAACTTGCCGTTGCGGTCGGGTGTGCCAGCATGTTCGCATGTGGCCTTGGAGAACACCACCTTGTAGAGGTCGATCCATGCCGTGTTCTTCTTGATGTCGTGGCGTGCCACGTAGGATGTGGCTCCCGACGACTTAAGCTCCACGGCAGTGGAGTCGGCTGCAGGGTCGGCATTGCCGCGGAACGTGCTGACGAATCCGAATGGTGTCTGTCCGCTGACCTGCTTGTTGAGAGTGCGCTTGCACTTGTCGAGCACCTTGTTGATGAAGGATAGAGCCTCGTTGTTGCGCACGAAGATGGGGAATTGGTTCAGCTTGCGCTCGCATGTGTTGGAGTCGCCGTGCAGGGTGTTGGTGAACCGGCACTCCTTCTTGTGTCGTGCGTCCCAGAGGAAGTAGTTCACACCTCCCGATATGTCGACTGTGGGGAATAGGTCCTTGGAGTCGACATAGTCGTAGATGGAGCGCATACGTCGGTCGGCAAGCATCATGCGCCTGAAGTTGTCGAGACCTCTGCCCCCGGTAAACCATCTTGACGGCATAATCATCGAGATATAGTTGGGTTTCATCTCGCGTGCAATCTCCACAAACTGGTTGTAGAGCGGAATGCCGTAGTTATCCTTTTGTTCTCCTATGTTCACCTGATAAGGAGGGTTGCCTATTATGGCGTCAAATTTCATCTGTTCGTTGTTGTTAACGTTCCAAAAATCTTTACCGTTGGTTACTGTTCTAATAAATTTGCGCTTGTAGACCATGACGAGCGAATTGAGGTCGTCGATGCGTTTCACGTTGGCGCGTATGCCAGTGCGATAGCCAAGCAGCGTGCGTCGTGTGATGCTCTCGGCAATGTGTGTGCGGCATACGGCAAAAATGTTGTTCTCGATGATGTCCTTCCAAAGAGCCTCAGCCTCGGCGTCGGAGAGAGTGTCGAAGAGTCCTTGCGACTGTCCGCTGCGCAGCTTGTAGATGGAGTAGGCAGAGTAGAGCGAGTATAGGCCCGTCTTGGACGATATGTCGAGAATGCGCGCCTTGGTGTTCATGAACACTCGCTCGGTGACGTCGTCGTTGTAGACGAAGCGCGGCTCGTTGAGTCGGTGCTTGAAAGTCTCGTCGTAGAAGCAGTAGCCGCCAAGGGTGTCGGCAAGCTGTCGGTTGATGGTGCGCCAGGGCGTGAGCACCGTCTCGCGGTCGGGGTAGCAGAAGTCGGCAAGTATGTCGGCTATCTCGCTCACTCGCTCGTTGACGGGCAGCTGGTCGGCTCGGCGCAGTCGGTCGACAATGGCCTTGGCTGTGGCTACGAAAATGTCCTCGCGGTAGAAGTGCTTGATGCGCTGGAACAGCTTCACGCTGATGCCCTTTGGCATGAAGTCGCGCCATGAGTCGGGGTCGATGCCGCGCACGAAGGAGTCGAGCGTTAGTCCGTCGATGTGCTCCACCGTGCCGTAGATAAGTATTGGGAATCGGCTTGAAATCTGGTTGAGAATGGCTATGGCACGTTGGCGCGGAGTCATGCGTCGGTTGGCCTCGCGCATGGCAGCCACGGCAGCCTCCTCGCTCTGCTGCATTTTCTCGCGTGCTTCGGCCTCCTTGGCAGCAGCCTTGGCGGCGGTCTCCTTGGTGGCAGGTCGTTTGCGCTTGGCGTCGGTAGCCTCGGCAATGATCTCGCGGTTGCGCTGTCGTTCCGACGCCATGCCTCGCACAATGGCTTCTGCCACTTGGTCGAGCAGCTTGAGGTCCTGTCGGCGCAGGTTGTCGAGATTGCCGTAGAGGCAGTCGTCGCGGAAACCGTTGCGTATGAGCGAGTCGGAGTAGGCCGAGGTGATGTTGCGAATGAAGAGCTCGGTGTTGTAGGCAGTCTGTTTTTGGGCAGAAATCTCTACCAATGGACATAGCTGCAGGAATTCGGCAAGCTTGGCATGTCGTTCCTCCACCTGCGAGGTGTAGGTGTTATTGTTGACGTATTG
This sequence comes from uncultured Prevotella sp., assembly GCA_934230115.1. Lineage (GTDB taxonomy): Bacteria > Bacteroidota > Bacteroidia > Bacteroidales > Bacteroidaceae > Prevotella. The sequence continues at coordinate 21,746 of CAKQEI010000007.1, forward strand.
GTCGACAACGGTGAGAGTGCGCTGCGGAGCGAAGTCGATGGCGTAGCATTCCTTCTTGATGCCACCGTCGGTGTAGGGGCTTTGGCAACGGAAGATGGTCTGGAAATAGCGCATACCGCCCGTCTCGGCAGCACCTGCAAGCATGAGCACGGCAGTCCACTCGGGCACGGAGACACCCATAGTGAGTCGGCCACAGGAGAGAGTGATGGTCTTGTCGTTGCCGGCAATGGCCTTCTTCACACGCTTGAGGGCGTCGCGGTCGCGTCGGGTTTGCTCGTAGAGGTCGTAACGCTCGTCGTCGGTGTCGCCTGCAACATCCACTATGGTGTATTGGGCGAATGGATTGTCTTTCCTGTCCTCGGCAAGCAGTCGGGCGAGGCAGTGGGCAGCCTGAACGCCCGGCACATACCACAATGTGTGGTTGAGCGAACCGTCGAGCTGCTTGTTGGCGTAGGGGTAGAGCTTGTTTGAACTGTTGGCACCGATAAGCTGCAGAAACTTGCGCACGTCGTCCTCGTGGACGAAGCGCGAAAGTGGTTTCTTGTTGTTGCTCTCGATAAACTCAGTGCGGAACAGCTCGGCAAAGTTGAAGCCCTTGAGCTCGGCAGTTCTGTATTTGTGCAGTTCGCGCGCCAGGTTGTAGGTGATGATGTTCATCCTTGCCAGTCCGGCATAGGGGTTAGGGCTATTGCGTTGGGTCTTGGCCCATTCGTTCTTGGCTTTCTGCTCCATGCAGTAGTCCCAATGGTAGACCTCGGCATTGTCGAAGAGCTGCTGAATGTTGTAGGGAGTGCCCGAAAGGAAGAGCGTGCGCATGGCGCGTCGGTTTTGCAGCTCGCCTATCACCTCGCGTCCGAGGCGTGACATGATGCCCTCGTGAGCCTCGTCGACAATGAGCAGGTCCCAGTGGGCAGAAAAGATATTGTCGTTCTTGTCGATGCCCTTCTGCTGGTTGACTCGCTTTGAGCCGCGCAGGTCTTGCATCGAGGCGAAATATACATAGTGCAGAGTCTTGTCGGCCTGTGCCTTTTCTTCAAGCTCCTCAAAGCTTAGTGCGTTGAAAGCCGCCGCGTTGGTGTCCTTGCATCCGAAGAGCCATCCTTCGAGCCCAAGCTTCTCAATCGAACTTCCCCATTCGCTGCGCACATTAGGGCGGTGGGTCAGAATAAGCGTGCGTCGGTAGCCGCATTGACGTGCCACTTCGAGGGCACACAACGTCTTGCCGAAACGCATCTTGGCGTTCCAGAGCATCTGTCGGTTGCGCTTGAAGCTCTTGACGGTTTGTTCAATAGCCTGCAACTGTTCGGAGCGGAAAACTATTTTCTTGGTAGAAGTCATCTATATATATGAAAAAAATGAATTATTTCTTGATAAGCGTCTTGAATACTATCTGCTTGCCACTGAGCGGTTCGGCGCAATGCCATTCCATTATTTTGCAGAGGCAGTCGGAGTCGGGTATGGTGAATCGCGTGCCATCCATCTGCCAGATGTTCCAAGATATTATTTCGGCAGCCTTGACAATGGCTCCCATGTGGGGCATTCGCCCCCAGCGTGCCGCATAGTATTCGCAGAAACTGATGAGCAGCGACTCGCGAGATAGGAACACGTTGTCGCCCTGCCAGTCGAAGCCATATACCGACTGCAGAGCCTGGTAGGCCTTGCGCATCCAGTGGCGTTTGTGTGGTTTGGTTGGTTCGGTGGGAGTGTTCTCGTTGATGACGCGGAATTTCCGGTCGAGTATTCCTATTCTTTCGCCAATGGGGATGTGGATGCCAGTAGTGGTGTCGTAGCGGCTTGCCAAGTAGGGCGACTCTCCGCACGCCATCTCCATGCGTCGGCATCGGATATACCGCATCCACGACTTGCCTTCGGGAAAGACTACCCGCTCGGAGTGAGTGGTCCATGAGTGGGAGCCGTCGTCGAGCTCAGTCTCATGATTGAAAACGTGGCGATAGCCAAACCATCGCTCGTCGATAAGGTTGTTCTGTGCATTGCAAATCCATGCTGGTGTGAACACCTCGCCGCGGTCTTTCGAGCGTGACGTCTGCAGCGACTCGTGCTTGTAGACGCGCGGCTGTATGAGATTGCGGTTGGAGCCCGACACTTGCTCGGCAAGTATAGGCGACGAAGGTGGGAAACCGTAGTCGTCGGTTGCCCACCTTATATTATTAGTGTGTCCATGACCGCAGAGCGTCTGGTCGCGAAGCAATATGGCGAGTATGCGCGGGTTGTCGCGCACTATGCCCGCCAGTTGTGTTTGTAGACTCTTTGTGGCCATGGATGTATCCTTCTGTTGATGTTTTTGTTTTAATGGTGTATGGTTTTTTACTTAATCTTGATTTCGCAGTTGTCGAGCGACTCGATTATGGCAAGCGACTCCACTCTTATTCCACGCTCGCGGAGGTACTGTCCGCCATCCTGGAAGGCCTTCTCGATAATGAAGCCCATGCCTTCGAGTGTGGCTCCAGCCTGCTCGCAGAGGTCGATAATGCCCTTGGCTGCATTGCCGTTGGCAAGGAAGTCGTCGATGAACAGCACATGGTCGTCGGCTGAGAGATAGTCGCGGCTGATAATCACGTCGTAGTCGCGTTGCTTGGTGAAGGAAGTCACCTTAGTGGCAAGCATGTTGGCAAGAGTACTTGGCTTCTTCTTCTTGGCGAAGACAACAGGCAAGTTCATTAGAAATCCCATCATGATGGCAGGAGCGATGCCCGATGCCTCGATGGTGAGAATCTTGTTCACCTTGGTGCTCGCAAATCGGCGTATAAACTCCACGGCGATGTCCTTCATCAGATTAGGGTCCATCTGGTGGTTGATGAATTTGTCTACTTTAAGGATGCCGCCTGGGTAGCATTTGCCGTCTTTAAGAATTCTGTCTCTAAGAACTTTCATCTTTCTTTGTTGTTAAATTAATTATAAATAGGTATGGTTTTCAATGTCTACGTTGAAATCAATTCATCGAAATCATTCGTTGTAAATCCAGTCCATCATCCGGTTCAGCCATCCGAATGGCAACTTGAACCATCGGTATTTGGACACGGGTTTGCCGCCGAAGCTCATAATGAAGTCGCGCAATGGCGACTTGTTGAAAGGCATTCCTGCGTCGAGAAAATACATGTGGCGCGAGCCTCTGTTGTAAGCCTCGTTGAGGGCTGCCCACACCGTGAATGTGGCGGGATGGAGCGGCATGTAGCTTTTGCGCAGCGAGGCGAGATGCCACATGTAGGCATTGCCCTCGGTGTATAGGCACAGGCACATGCCTATCATCTTGCCATGATATTCGGCGGCTATGATTTGGCAGCAGTCAGACTCCGCCAACAACTGGAACATCTGTGGATTTGGTATCGAGCGTCTCGGCTTCAGCATGAAGTGCCGTTTGAGCAGCTTTACAGCTTGTTGGATTTTTTTCTTATCGTCGACAACGATGGCTGTCACTCCTCGTCTTTCTGCCATTGCTATTTGCTGTCGAGCCTTCTCGGTGAGTCGTTTTACTGGGGCTGTGCCGTGGAGCGAGTTGTGTATCTCCTGCCAAGGCACGGGGAAATAGCCGCAGCTCTTGAATGCCTCGTATCCAAGCATCTTGCTGCTGAGGTGGCTGAACTCGATGTACAGGCACAAGTGGTGCTTGAACCGCGAGGTGACAGCTTCAAGAAACATGGGAAAGATGGTTTCCCGTTCGGATTGGTTGCGGTATTCGCCTTCGCCATAGACTCGTCCGTGGGAGTAGACGGCAGGGGGCAGGAATGAACGATGGTAGAAAATGGTGGTGAGCATGTGGGCTACTACATGTCCATGTTTGTCCTCGGCGACTGCCATGCACGGTTCCTGCATAGGGGTCGCCTCTAATATGCGGAAGAATTCAACGCTGTGGAAGAAATTCTTGCTCGTCATACTCGGCAATTCTGATGTGTGTGATATTAGCCTGACACCAATTTCTTCTTTCATTCGGCAAAAATAGCAAATCTTTTTTAAAAAACGGCACTATATCATCTGTTTTTGCAAAACAATGCCTACTTTTGTAGTATATGAGAATAGTAATGATAGGTGCAGGCAATGTTGCCACGCACATTTGCAAGACATTGGCGAGCAAGGATTGCACGCTTGTGCAGGTGTGGAGCCGATCCTTGAAGTCGGCTTCCGAGCTTGCCTCGCTTACAGGTTGTGAGCCGGTGACAAGCTTCGCCGATATAGTGCGCGATGCCGACATATATATAATCTCTGTTGTAGACAGTGCTTTGGACGGCGTGGTTGCACAGTTGTGCGCAGAATGCCGCAATGGCGTGTTTGTGCATACTGCGGGCTCTATGCCAATGCAGATTTTTGAAGGTAGAGCCGAGCATTATGGGGTGATGTATCCCATGCAGACTTTCACAAAGCGGAAACAGCTAGATTTCAAGGTAATACCATGCTTCGTGGAGGCTTCGGACAATGAAACGCTAAAGGTGGTGAAGGAGTTTGCCGCATTGCTGTCGGACAATGTGTATGAGTTGTCGGGTGACGACCGCCGTTGGCTGCATGTGGCTGCCGTGTTTGCTTGCAATTTCTCGAATGCCTGTTGCTCCATGGCGTCGCGAATACTCAAGGAGCATGGGCTCGACTTTAGTGTTATGCTGCCGCTTGTCGACGAAACTATGCGCAAGCTGCATAGTCTGTCTCCCGAGGAGGCCCAGACGGGACCTGCCGTGCGCGAGGATTATAATGTGATGGGCAGGCATTTGGACATGCTTGACAATGAGCTTGAACTAAAGAATGTGTATAATATAATGTCGAATATTATTATTGAAAATAAAAAACAAAAACAATGATAGACTACGATTTGAAGAAAATACGTGCTGTGGTGTTTGACGTGGACGGTGTGCTTTCGGCTGAGACTATCACGCTCTCGGCAGAAGGTGAACCTTTGCGCACGGTGAACATCAAGGACGGATATGCCATACAGCTTGCCTGCAAGCGCGGATTGCGCGTGGCGGTAATCACAGGGGGCAACACAGCCGCTGTGCGCAAAAGATACGAAGGTCTTGGAGTGGAGGACATCTACATGGGGGCTGGAGTGAAACTCGTGGCTTATGAGGAACTGCTCGGCAAATACTCGCTGACCGACGAGGAGGTGATGTATGTGGGCGATGATATTCCCGACTATGAGGTGATGAGCCGTGTGGGTTGTGCTTGCTGCCCTAAGGATGCTTGCGAGGAGGTGAAGAGCGTGAGCCGATACGTGAGCGACAGGATTGGCGGGCATGGAGTGGGACGCGACGTGATAGAACAGGTGCTGAGGGCGCAGGGCTTGTGGATGAGCGACAGAAAGGCGTTCGGCTGGTGAATTGCTGCCAAGCAGTAACTTGGCAGGCTTCTTTTGAAAAATCTTATTGTGAATAATCGTTTAAAGTAATGAAGATAATATTAGCAAGCAACTCTCCACGACGCAAGGAACTTCTTGGCGGACTGGGCGTTGATTTTGAAGTGAGAGTGATGAAAGGTGTCGATGAGGCTTATCCCGACACTCTGCCAGCCAAGGACGTGGCTGAATATATCTCGCGCGAGAAGGCGAGTGTATATGATGTGGCAGACGACGAACTGTTGATAACGGCAGACACTGTGGTGATAGTGGGCGACGATATACTCGGTAAGCCCAAAGATGCTGACGACGCTCACCGTATGCTGCGCGAGATAAGTGGACGCACTCACCAGGTGGTGACTGGAGTGTGCCTGACAACAGCCAAGGAACAACGCAGCTTTTCGGTGGCTACCGACGTTACTTTCAAGCAATTGTCCGACGAAGAGATAGACTTCTATATACGCAACCACCGCCCTTACGACAAGGCGGGTGCCTACGGCATTCAGGAGTGGATAGGCTATATAGGAGTGACGGGACTGAACGGCAGTTATTATAATGTGATGGGATTTCCAGTGCAGCGTGTATATGAGGAGCTTACTGGACATTTCGGCATGAATATAGCCCGTCGGTAAGCCCAAAACTACAAAAAATGATGCGTATGCAGCAAAAGACGGTAATAAATTGTGACATTTTAATATATTTTAGACAGCATATTTCGCGTCTAACGCAATTATTCTGTAATTTTGCGCATCGAAACAAGAAACTATAAAAATACAAACAAATATGTCAGAATCAATCGACATTCGGGAGCTTAACGCCCTGATTGAACAGCAAAGCAGCTTTGTCACCAATCTTGTGACAGGCATGAACCAGGTAATTGTGGGTCAGAAACATCTTGTGGAGTCGTTGCTTATATCGCTTCTTAGCGACGGCCATATCCTTTTGGAGGGTGTACCGGGACTTGCAAAGACACTTGCCATAAAAACACTCTCACAGCTTATCGACGCTGATTATAGCCGCATACAGTTCACTCCCGACCTTCTGCCTGCCGACGTGGTGGGAACACTCGTTTATTCGCAGAAGGACGAGAATTTCCATGTGAAAAAGGGTCCGGTGTTTGCCAACTTCGTGCTTGCAGACGAGATCAACCGTGCCCCTGCCAAGGTGCAGAGTGCGCTGCTTGAGGCAATGCAGGAACACCAGGTGACTATCGGCGAGCAGACATTCGCCCTGCCGAAGCCTTTCCTCGTTATGGCAACACAGAACCCAATTGAGCAGGAAGGAACCTACCAGTTGCCCGAGGCACAGGTGGACCGTTTCATGCTTAAGGTGGTCATCGGCTATCCTACTCTTGAGGAGGAGAAGCTCATCATACGCCAGAACATTCGCGGCGAATACAAGAAGGTTACTCCCGTGACTACAGCCGAGGAGATTATGAAGGCACGCTCGGTGGTGGAGCAGGTGTACATCGACGAGAAGATAGAGCAGTATATCGCCGACATCGTGTTCGCTTCACGCTTCCCCGAGAAGTACGGGTTGGGCGAGCTTAAGGACCTTATCACCTTTGGCGGCTCGCCGCGTGCCAGCATCTCGCTTGCCAAGGCGGCTCGCGCCTACGCCTTCATCAAGCGTCGCGGATATGTAGTGCCCGAGGACGTGCGTGCCGTGGCCCACGACGTGATGCGCCATCGTATCGGACTCTCCTATGAGGCAGAGGCAAGCAATGTGACAAGCGAGGAAATCGTCTCGAAGATAATCAATAAGGTAGAGGTGCCTTAATACTGTGGCATTATAGCTACCTTAATATATAAAGAAGACATCATAATAATGGAAACGTCAGAGATATTAAAAAAGGTTCGCAAGATAGAAATCAAGACACGCGGATTGAGCCAAAACATATTCGCCGGACAATACCACTCGGCCTTCAAGGGTAGGGGTATGGCTTTTGCCGAAGTGCGCGAGTATCAGTTTGGCGACGATGTGCGTGATATCGATTGGAATGTCACAGCGCGTTTCCGCAAACCATTCGTTAAGGTGTTCGAGGAGGAGCGTGAGCTTACGGTCATGCTCCTCATCGACGTTTCGGGTTCGCTCGACTTTGGCACTCGACGCCAGATGAAGTCGGACATGGCTGCAGAAATGGCTGCAACCATCGCCTTCAGCGCAATACAGAACAACGACAAGATAGGAGTGATATTCTTCTCCGACCGCATAGAGAAGTATATCCCGCCAAAGAAGGGACGCAAGCACATACTCTATATCATACGCGAGATGCTCGACTTCCATCCCGTGAGCCATCGCACGGACATAGGCGAGGCAGTGGCTTTCTTCACGCGCATGATGAAGCGCCGCACCACAGCTTTTGTGTTGAGCGATTTCTACGACCGCCGCGACTTTACCAAGCAGATGCAGATAGCCAACAGCAAGCACGACCTTATGGCCATACAGGTGTACGACCGCTGGGCACGACAGCTGCCCGACGTGGGACTGATGAAGATAATGGACGCTGAGACAGGACGCGAACTGTACATCGACACGGGCAGTAGAAAGGTGAGACAGGCTCACACCCGCTACTGGATGGAGCATGAGGAAAGACTGCGCGAGACTTTCTCGCGGTCGAAGGTGGACTGGGTATCGGTGGCGACCGATGAGGATTATGTGAAAGCCATGATGCAGCTATTTGCCTCAAGAGGCTGACCAAACCAAGCAAACAGAATATGAAACGATTTTTAATTATCATCATAACGGCATTGGCTGTGAGCTGCGGCTATGCTCAGCAAGTTAGCGTGGAGTCGAAAATAGACACCATGACTATCTTTATAGGACAGCAGGCACGCATGACCGTGGATGTGACGGCACGACACGGAGCCAAAGTTGTATTCCCCAAATTCAAGCGCACTCAGTATATTGTGCCTGGAGTGGAGGTGCTTGGCGACACAAAGGCCGACACCTCGGACATCGACGGCATGATGCGCGTGAGCAAGACATTCACGCTCACCAGTTTCGACGAGCGTCTTTATGCCATACCTGGCATGAAGGTGAAGGTCGACGGCAAATCTTATTCTTCCAATCAGTTGGCATTGAAGGTACTTACCTGCGATGTAGACACTTTGCATCCTGAACAGTTTTTCCCGCCGAAAGACGTTCAGGACAATCCGTTTCTATGGGCTGAGTGGAGCACGCCTTTCTGGTTGAGCATTGTTGTGATGCTGCTAACACTTGTCTTTGGCTATCTTGTGCTGCGACTTAAGCAGAACAAACCAATCATTACCCGCATACGTGTGGTGAAAAGAATACCTGCCCACCAGAAGGCTCTCGACGAGATGAGCCGACTGAAGACAGAGCATTATAATACTGCCGATGAACAGAAAGAATATTACACTCAGCTCACCGACACACTGCGAAAGTATATACGCGAGCGTTTCGGCTTCAATGCTATGGAGATGACAAGCTCCGAGATTATGGAGCATCTGCAGAGCACAGGCGACGACACAATGATTAATGAACTGCGTGAACTATTCAATACAGCCGACCTCGTGAAGTTTGCCAAGTACTCGTCGCTTCTTGGCGAAAAGGATATGAACCTCGTCAAAGCCATAAACTTCATCGACCAGACAAAGCGTGACGAACAGCCCACTGAGGAAAAGATCGTGCCGAAGCTTAGCGACGATGAGGCTAAGACACGTCAGAACCGTATCACTATAAAGACGCTCTTGTGGACAATGGGTGTGGCTATAGTGGTAATGCTGGCTTATATAATATATAATGTATATATGCTTTTGCAGTAAATCTTGTTCAACTAAACAAAGAAAATGGAATTTACTAACAAAGAATATTTCCTGCTGCTCTTTCTGCTCATACCTTATATAATATGGTATCTGCTGTATAGAAAGAAAAGTGAGCCGACAATGCGCGTCAGTTCAACCGAGGCTTATTTTAATGCCCCGATAAGCTGGCGACAGCGCATAGTGCATTCGCCAATGGTGTTGCGTTGCTTCGCCTTCGTGATGCTCGTGTGTGTCATGGCTCGACCGCAGACCCACAATGCGTGGGACAGCAAGTCGGTTGAAGGTATCGACATAATGCTTGCCATGGACGTTTCGACATCGATGCTTGCTGAAGACCTTAAACCAAACCGACTGGAGGCAGCTAAGAATGTGGCTGCGGAGTTTATTGCTGGCCGCCCCAACGACAATATCGGCCTCACGATATTTGCTGGTGAGTCGTTCACGCAATGCCCAATGACCACCGACCATACCTCGCTGCTCAACCTGCTTGGAGGAGTGCGTACGGACATTGCCGCACGAGGAATAATTTCCGACGGTACTGCCATAGGTATGGGACTTGCCAATGCTGTGTCGCGACTTAAGGAGTCTAAGGCCAAGAGCAAAGTGATAATCCTTCTCACTGACGGTAGCAACAATATGGGAGACATCTCGCCAATGACGAGTGCCGAAATAGCCAAGAGCTTAGGCATACGTGTATATACCGTGGCCGTGGGCACTAACAAGGTGGCTCCCTATCCTGTGCCAGTGGCTGGTGGAGTGCAATATGTCAACATGCCGGTGGAAATAGACACCAAGACACTTGCCAACATAGCCGAGACCACAAATGGAGGAGCCTATCGCGCTACCAACAACCGCGAGCTTGTGCAGATATACAAAGACATCGACCAGCTTGAGAAGACCAAGATGGATGTGAAGCGTTTCTCCAAACGCTACGAGGCTTACCAGCCATTTGCGTTTGCCGCTTTGCTGGCCTTGTTGGTGGAACTGCTGCTCCGGCTTACCGTATTGCGTAGAATTCCTTAAAGCAATAATATAATAATTTATATCATTATAGACGATGTATAAGTTTGAAGACCCTACATATTTATGGCTCCTATGGATTATTCCATTATTGGTGGTCATCCGATTCTATGTGGTGTGGAAACGCCATAGGCAGTTGCGTCGTTTGGGCGATGTGCAACTGCTTAAGCAACTTATGCCCGATGTGTCGCGAGCACGTTCGGCATGGAAGTTTTGGCTGCTCATTGCCGCTCTTGCATTGCTCATTGTGATGCTTGCTCGTCCGCAGATGGGCTCGAAGGTGTCTAACGACAAGCGCAACGGCATAGAGACTATTATTGCTCTCGACATAAGCAACTCTATGTTGGCACAGGATGTGGCTCCGTCGCGATTGCAGAAGAGCAAGATGATGGTGGAAAACCTTGTAGACAACTTCACCAACGACAAGATAGGACTCGTCGTTTTTGCCGGCGATGCCTTCGTGCAGCTGCCTATCACAAGCGACTATGTGTCGGCAAAGATGTTCCTCCAGAGCATCGACCCTTCGCTCATCGGTACACAGGGCACAGACATGGCACGCGCCATTAATCTTGCCGCAAGCAGTTTTACTCAGCAGCAAGGTGTTGGACGAGCAATCATCCTAATCACCGACGGCGAGGACCATGAGGGAGGAGCCGAGGAAGCAGCCAAGGCAGCCCGCAAGAAAGGCATCAACGTGTTTATTCTTGGCATAGGCAGCATCAAGGGAGCTCCGATACCTTTAGGGCAAGGCGAATACTTGAAGGACGCCTCTGGAACGGTTGTAATGTCGGCACTCAACGAGCAGATGTGTAGAAAGGTGGCACAGGCAGGCAGCGGAACATACATTCATGTGGACAATTCGTCGGACGCACAGGAGAAGCTGAACTCTGAGCTGTCGAAACTTCAGAAGGGTGAGACGCAGAGCGTAGTTTATAGTGAGTACGCTGAACAGTTCCAGGCATTCTGTCTGTTGGTGCTCCTGTTGCTCATTGCCGAAGCATGTCTGCTTGAGGCAAGAAATCCGCTGTTCAGAAATGTGAGACTATTTAAGAAAAAGAGACTATGAAGAAATTATTGTTTATATTTCTGCTTGCCGTATATGCTCTTTCTGGCTTTGCACAGGCCGACCGTCAATACATACGCTCAGGCAATAAGTTCTATCGCCAACAGAACTTTGTAAAGGCTGAGGCAGAATACCGCAAGTCGCTCTCGGCAAATCCCGACAATCCGCAAGCTCTCTATAACCTTGGTTGTGCGTTGCTGATGCAGAAGAAGGATTCTGTAGCCGTGCAGCAGTTTCAGAAAGCTGCACAGATAGAGAAAAGTCCATTGCGCAAGGCTAAGGTCTATCACAACATAGGCTTTGCTTGCCAGAGTCACAAACTCTATGCCGACGCCATAAACGCCTACAAGGAGAGTTTGCGCAACAATCCTTCTGACAACGAGACTCGGTATAATCTTGCCCTCTGCAAAAGGCTGAACAAGCAACAGCAGCAACAGCAGAAGAAACAGCAGGACAAGAAAAACAAAGACAAAAACGGCAAGGATAAGCAGGAGCAGGACAGCAAGGACAAGCAGAACAAGCAAGACCCTAACCAAAAGCAGCAGAAACAACAGGAGAAGATGAGCCGCGACAATGCAGAGCAACTTCTTAACGCTGCTATGCAGAACGAGCAAGCCACACAGCGACGTGTGAAGGACGCTATGCGCCAAAACCGCTCGCGCAAGCTTGACAAGAACTGGTAATTATTATTTACATATTTACAGATAATGAAGAAGATACACTTTTTGATGCTCGTTCTTATGTTGAGTGCGTTGATAGCAAACGCACAAGGCATACGGGTCTCGGCACCATCGCATGTGGCTGTCGGCGAGAATTTCCGTCTCTCATATACTATCAACACCCAAGATGTAGATGGCTTCAGAGCAGGTAATGTGCCGTCGGGACTTGAGGTGATAGCCGGTCCATACACTTCGCAGCAGTCGAGCTACCAGTTTGTCAATGGTCATACGAGTAGTTCGTCGACGATAACCTACACCTATACGCTCTATGCCGATAAGGCAGGAACGTATACTATTCCGGCTGCCCATGCCAAAGTGGGAGGTAAGGCTATTGCCTCGCAAGCTGTGCGCATCACGGTGTCGGGCTCGGCACGTCGTGGAGCAGGTGGCGCACCGCAGATGCACGAAGACGATGCTCCACAAGCAAGTCGCCCGAGTGGTAGTAAGATTACCGCAGGCGATCTTTTCGTAAAGGTGAGTGCCAACAAGCGCCGAGTACACGAGCAGGAACCAGTGTTGCTTACATATAAGGTATATACGCTTGTAGATCTCACGTCGCTCGATGGCAAGATGCCCGACCTTACAGGTTTCCACACTCAGGAAGTGCCGCTGCCACAGCAGAAGAGTTTTCATCTTGAGCGGCTCAATGGCAAGAACTATCGTTGTGTGACATGGAGCCAATATGTAATGTTCCCGCAGATGACAGGTAAGTTGTCTATCCCGAGCATCACGTTCAAGGGCATTGTGGTTCAGCAGAACCGTTCGGTCGACCCGTTTGAGGCTTTCTTCAATGGCGGTTCTGGTTATGTTGAGGTAAAGCGCAATATTGTGGCACCAGGACTTGACATACAGGTGGATCCTCTTCCTACGAAGCCAGCCGCATTCTCGGGTGGAGTAGGCAAGTTCTCTATATCGGCACAGTTTACCAAACAGTCGGTTAAGGAAGGCGATCCCATCACTCTGCGTGTAGTGGTTGGAGGCATCGGCAATCTTAAGCTTATAAAGCAGCCTGTGGTTGATTTCCCGAAAAACTTTGAAAAGTACGACCCCAAGGTTACCGACCAGACAAAGCTTACAGCCAATGGCATTGAGGGCAACATGGTTTTCGACTATCTTGTAGTGCCGCGCAACCAAGGCGAATACACTATTCCTGCAGTGTCGCTTGTATATTACGACACATCTGTCGAAGCCTACAAGACTATCAAGACTCAGCCTTTGACAATAAAAGTAGAAAAGGGTGACGGACAAAACACAAGTGTGGCCGACTATTCCGACGCCAAGGACACCGACATAAAGTCGATAAAGGAAGGAGCCGTAGAATATGTTGATACACAGAATATCTTCTTTGCATCAATAAGATATTGGGCAACAATCCTTGTGTCGCTGCTTGTATTCATCGTAATAGTAATGGTGTTCCGCAAGCGTGCCATCGCCAATGCCGATGTGGTAGGCACAAAGGGCAAGCGTGCCAACAAGATAGCTACAAAGCGCCTGAAGCAGGCTTATAAGCTCATGCTCAAGGGCAATCAGGGCGAGTTCTACGATGAGGTGTTACGAGCTCTTTGGGGCTATGTTGGCGACCGCCTGAACATGCCGGTAGAGCAGTTGTCGCGCGAGATGATAGCCGACACGCTCGCTTCGCGTGGCATCATGCAAGACACTATCGACAAGTTTATCACGGCTCTTGACGAGTGTGAGTTTGAACGCTATGCTCCTGGCGACCCAGCCGGTAATATGAACAAAACTTATGATTCGGCAATGATTGCTATTATGGATATAGAAAATTCGCTTAAGGGTACGAAGCGCAAGAGTGGCGTTACAGCCACTATCGTTGTGCTTGTGGCACTTGTCTTCCAATTTCTCGCTCCAGCGCAGGCCTCGGCTATAACCAAGGCTAATGCCGACGCCGAATTCTCGAAGGGCAATTATCAGCAGGCAGTAGCCGACTACGAGGAACTGTTGAAGAAAGGCGAGAGTGCCGAGCTCTACTTCAATCTTGGTAATAGCTACTATCGATTGGGCAACATCACCCAGTCGGTGATAGCCTATGAGCGCGCACAGCGTTTGGCTCCCGCCGACCGCGACATAACATACAACCTTGAGTTTGTGCGCAGCAAGACAATCGACAATATAGTGCCAGTCGACGAAATGTTTTTCATTTCGTGGTATTGGTCGTTGGTCAACTCTTGCGGTGTAGACGGATGGGCTCGTATGGCAGTGGTGTCGTTTGTGTTGGCATTGGTCATGGCATTGCAGTTTCTTTTGGGACGCAGCGAGTGGATGCGCAAGACCGGCTTTTATGCAGCCATGCTCTTGGCTTTTGTGTTCGTAATGTCAAATCTATTTGCATGGCATCAGAAGCAGGCATTCGAGCGCAGGGACAAAGCCGTGGTCGTGACACCTACAATTAATGTGAAGAGCACGCCTTCGGATACAGGCACCGACGCCTTCGTTATACACGAGGGCACAAGCGTCACCATCACCGACAGCACTATGAAGGACTGGTTCTCCATAACTCTCGCCAACGGTAAGGAGGGATGGCTGAAGCGAAGTCAGGTGGAAGTGATTTGACAAGACGCTTATAGTTGAAGAGTTCTGATAAAAACAAAAAGAAACAATAAAAACGACTTTTAAAATTGATAGATATTCAGACTATATTGGCATTTGACCGCGACTTGCTGTTGGCTATGAACGGCAGCGAGTCGCTGTTCATCGACAACTGGATGATGATGCTAACATGTGGTTTCACATGGATACCGCTCTACATAGCCCTTCTTTATATTGTTATAAAGAATAATGAGACGATGACCCAGATACTGCTTATCGTGGGATGCTCGCTCTTGTGTGTTGTCCTTGCCGACGGAGTGGCCGACTTCATTGTAAAACCCCTTGTCGGCAGATGGCGTCCGAGCAACGACCCTATTATAAAGTATGCGGTGCAAGTGGTTGATGGTATGCGGGGCAGCGACTATGGCTTTTTTTCTGCTCATGCAGCCAACACGTTCTCCATTGCTTTGTTCTTCTGCCTGCTTGTGCGTAGCAAGCTGCTTAGTGTGTCGCTCGTCATTTGGTCGCTTGTCAACTGCTATACCCGCATTTATCTTGGATTGCACTATCCGCTCGATATCATGTGCGGACTCCTTTGGGGAGCAGTTGTTGGAGTGTTAGCCTATTATGTTTACTGCAAGGTTTACTACCGCATATCGCCAGTCAACAATTATGTGTCCACTCAATACACCTCTACTGGTTATAGTCTCGACGATGTTGACATTGTGCAACTTGTGCTTGTGGCAACATTCATTGTGACTGTTATTGCTGCCGTAGTCGTAAGTTTCTAAAAAAAAGACAAACAAAAAAACAAATGGAAACAAAACATATTCATATTAAGGATTTCAGTTACGATCTTCCTGATGAGCGCATAGCTAAGTTTCCCTTGGCACAGCGCGACCACAGTAAGCTACTGTTGTATAAACACGGTGAGGTGTCGGAAGACATCTTTTATAATATATCAAAATATCTTCCACAGGGAGCCTTAATGGTATTCAACAACACCAAAGTTATTCAGGCGCGTCTGCATTTTCGCAAGGAAACGGGTGCCTTAATAGAGGTGTTCTTGCTTGAGCCTTTCTTGCCTGCCGACTACGAGCAGATGTTTCAAACTACAGGTTCATGCTCTTGGCTCTGCATGATAGGCAACCTTAAGAAATGGAAAGAGGGAAAGCTTCGCCGCACATTCAATGTTAATGGCAAGGAGGTGACGCTTTCTGCATGCCGACGCGAGGATGTAGGCAAAAGCTACCGTGTAGACTTTGAATGGGACAGCGACACTGTGTCGTTTGCCGAACTGCTCGACTCGATAGGCGAGCTGCCTATACCTCCTTATCTTAACCGCGAGACTCAGGAGAGCGACAAGAAAACTTATCAGACGGTATACTCAAAGATTAAGGGTTCGGTGGCTGCTCCTACAGCCGGATTGCATTTCACTCCGGATGTGCTTTCTGCCATCGATGCTGCGGGTGTCGACCGCGAGGAAGTGACCCTGCACGTTGGTGCTGGAACATTCAAGCCCGTAAAGTCGGAGGAGATACAGGACCATGAGATGCACACAGAATACATCTGCGTCCACCGCCAGACTATAGAGAAGCTCCTGCGCCACGAGGCCTCGGCCATTGCAGTTGGCACAACAAGTGTGCGAACCCTTGAGAGCCTTTACTATATGGGAGTGAAGCTTGAGAATAATCTCGACCTTTCGGAGGACGACCTTCACATTAATCAGTGGGAGCCTTATGAGGGCACGGTGGCTGAGACTGCCGCCAACGTCTCGCCAATGAAGGCAATGCAGAACATTCTTGATTATCTCGACCGACACTCCTTGAGTGCCCTGCATTCAAGCACTCAGATAATCATTGCTCCAGGCTACGATTATAAGATAGTGAAGATGCTTGTCACTAACTTCCATCAGCCACAGTCAACTCTGCTGTTGCTTGTGAGCGCATTCCTTCACGGTGGTGACTGGCACAAGATTTACGATTATGCCTTGGCTCACGACTTCCGTTTCCTGAGCTATGGCGACAGTTCGCTGCTGATACCATAAGTTGGCATAAGTTTGCTTCACTCCTAAAACCGGAAGGGCCCCTAAATAATAACAATAATAAAAAACGAACAACAATGAAAATAGGTGATAAAGTACAGTTCCTCAGCGAAATAGGTGGCGGCAAGATAGCCGGCTTCCAGGGCAAGGACATAGCTCTTGTAGAGGATGAGGATGGTTTCCAGATACCTACACCAATCTCTGATTTGGTGGTGATGAGCAGCGGCGATGAGTATTCTTCGTCAAAATCTGTTCAGAAGAAGAGTGGGGAAGAAGCAGCTGTAGAAGCTGCCGATCCCGACACATTCAATATGTCGGTAAAGGCGAAAATCAACGCTATGGCCGACGACGTAATAGAGGAGGAAGAGGAATATGACGCTGCCGACCGCGAGATAACCTACAAGGCAAAGGTAGAGGAGCGCAAAGGCGGCAATGTGCTCAACCTTTACTACGCTTTCGTGCCAGAGGACGTGAAGAACTTCTCGAAGTCGACATTTGCTTGCTATCTCGTAAACGACAGCAATTATTATATACATTATTTATATATGAGTGTCGAGGGACAGTCGTTCAAACTTCGTGGCGAGGGAGAACTTGAGCCTAACACCAAGGTATATGTTGAATCGTTCGCACTCGACCAACTCAACGAAATCGACCGCGTAAGATTTCAGTTGCTCTCTTTCAAGCGTGACAAAGACTTTGTGGCAAAGCCCGTTTGCGATGTGCAGTTCCGCATCGACAAGGTGAAGTTCTACAAGCTCCACACATTTCAGCCGACAGACTTCTTCAACGACCCGGCTTTGCTCTACCCGGTAGTTAAGAACGACGAAGTGGCGCAGCTCAAGCCTGTAGAGGCCGACAAACTGATTTACGTGGAGGAAGAAAGTAGCGACACCAAGCCAAAGAAGGGGAACCTGAACAATGCCAGCGAGCCTTCGTATAATAAACTCAAGGGGTTGGAGTCGCTCAACACCTCGAAGCATCAGCAGTCGAAGAAGTCGAACGACGACTTGATAGTTGTTGATCTTCATGCCGACCAACTGCTCGAAACCACTGCTGGCATGGGTACAACAGACATTCTTAACTATCAGCTCGACTATTTCCGTCGCACTCTCGAGGAGAACAAGCACAATAAAGGACGTCGCATAGTCTTCATACACGGCAAGGGTGAGGGAGTGTTGCGCCACGCCATTGTCAACGAGTTGCGCTATCGCTACAAGAACTATCCCTATCAGGATGCTTCGTTCCAGGAATATGGTTATGGAGCGACACAAGTGACGATTAGATAATTTATAGTGTTTAATGTTTTATTGAATATGAATTACGGTTACATAACAGTAGCCTCGGCAATTCCATCAGTGCGTGTTGCCGATGCTGATTACAACATAAAGCAGATAGAAAGTCTCATAGCACAGGCCGAAGGCAAGGGTGCGGAGATTATTGTTTTCCCCGAACTCTCAGTTACAGGTTACTCCTGTCAAGATCTCTTTGCCCAGCAGACACTTCTCGACCAGACAGAGATGAAGATTTTGCAGTTGCTCGATTTTTCGCGCAAGCTCGACATAATATGTATTGTGGGTGCTCCAGTTTGTATTGGCACTGGGCTTTATAATTGTGCTGTTGTTTGTCAGCATGGCAACATTCTCGGCATCGTCCCCAAGCGTTTCCTGCCTAATTACGCAGAGTTCTACGAGAAGCGTTGGTTTGCTTCTGCAGATGATTTGGACAGTCCTATCGAAGTGCGTTTTGCTGGCAATACTATAACTGTGTCTTCCGACATTCAGCTCTTCCAAACCTGCGATGGCGTTAAGTTCGGCATAGAGCTTTGCGAGGATGTATGGGCGCCTGTTCCGCCAAGCAACGACATAGCCCTTGCTGGAGCCGACATCATATTCAATCTCTCTGCCAGCGACGACCTTATAGGCAAGAATGCCTATCTCAAGAGTTTGCTTGCCCAGCAGAGTGCCCGTTTGATAAGTGGCTATGTCTATAGTTCATGCGGTTTTGGCGAGAGCACACAGGATGTGGTTTATGGCGGCAATGCCTATATCTACGAGAATGGTTCGCTTGTTGCCGAGTCCACACGTTTCTCTCTCGACGAGCAGCTTGTAATCAATCAGATAGATGTAGAGAAGCTCCGCACAGAGCGACGCAAGAACACATCGTTTGTTTATGCAGCCAAAGGAGCCAAGGCAAACCTCATTGCCACAGAGTCTGTGGAGCCACGCGAATTTACATTCATGCGAGAAATAAATCCTCATCCATTTATTCCTACAAGCAACGACATGTTTGCTTCGTGCGACGAGATATTCTCTATTCAGGTGTGCGGACTCGCCAAACGTCTTGTTCATACTAACTGCAAGCGTGTGGTGCTCGGCATAAGTGGCGGATTGGATTCTACATTGGCATTGCTGGTTTGCGTTAAGACATTCGACAAGCTCGGATACGATCGCAAGGGTATAGTGGGCGTTACTATGCCTGGCTTTGGTACAACCGACCGCACCTACAATAATGCCATCTCGCTTATGCAGAGTCTTGGCGTCACCATTCGCGAGATTAGCATCCGCAAGAGTGTCACCCAGCACTTCGAGGACATCGACCATGACATCAATGTCCACGATGTGACCTATGAGAACGGTCAGGCACGCGAGCGCACACAGATACTTATGGACCTGAGCAATCAGGTGGGTGGACTCGTGATAGGAACAGGCGACTTGAGCGAGCTTGCTCTTGGATGGGCCACATACAATGGCGACCATATGTCGATGTATGGAGTGAATGCCAGCATTCCAAAAACTCTCATCCGCTATCTTGTGAGTCATGTGGCAGACAATAGTGTTGACGAACAGTCGCGCACAACATTGCTCGACATCATCGACACTCCAATATCGCCCGAACTTATTCCAGCCGACGAGAACGGCAACATTAAGCAGAAGACCGAAGACCTTGTAGGCCCATACGAGCTGCACGACTTCTTCCTCTATCACTTCCTGCGCTTTGGCTACCGTCCCTCCAAGCTCTTCATGCTTGCACGCCATGCCTTTGATGTTGCGGTATATAGCGACGACGTGATAAAGCATTGGCTCCGCACATTCCTGCACCGTTTCTTCCAACAGCAGTTCAAGCGTTCTTGTCTGCCTGATGGACCTAAGGTGGGAAGCGTGTCTCTCTCGCCGCGTGGCGACTGGCGAATGCCTACCGACGCTATGAGCACGGCATGGATTGCCGAGTGTGACACTCTATAGTAGAACAAAAAAGTATGTATGACACCTAAAGCAAAGGATAAAGTCAATCACGCGCCTGCCTATCTTGATAAAATCTCGCGCGAGACTTTCGACAAACTCAAGGAACAGATACTTCATGCTGTTGTAGTGGAGAAACGCTATCGCGACCGTTTCTTCACTGCCAAGCAGCTCGCTGCGCTTCTTCACACCAACACGCGCTATGTCTCAATAGTGCTGAGTGTGCGCTATCATGCCAATTTCTCGCAGTTTGTCAATCGCCTGCGCATTGAGGAGGCAATGGCTCTGCTGCAAGACCCGCGTTATGCCAACTTGCGCATAGATGAAATATCCGACATGGTGGGTTTTTCCAACCGTCAGACATTCTATCGAGCTTTCTGTCAGATAGCCCAAAAAACACCGAGGGAATATCAGGAATCCCTCGGTCTTGATAAATAATGAGGTTGCTGTATGAGGCTATGGTGTTCTTGCCATAGCTTACTACAGTAACTTAGATTTGTAAAAATAAGATTGAACAGTTGCTTATGACCGACAATTTCAAATTCACGGATGAGCGTTTTGCCGACATTCAGATGCTTCGCTATCGTCTTGACGATTTCGAAAGCCTTACGCTCAACCAAAAACTATATATTTATTATCTTTCCGAGGCGACACTTTGCGGTCGCGATATAACCACCGATCAGTTTGGTCGCTACAATCTGCGCATACGCCGCACTCTTGAGGCTGTGTATGTGAATTATGGTGGCGAGCGCGACTGCGACGAGTTCCGCGCCCTTACAGAATATCTCAAGCGCGTGTGGTTCTCCAACGGCATCCATCACCATTACGGTTGCGAGAAGTTCAAGCCTGAGTTCTCTGAAGAGTATTTCCGTTCGGTAGTCCTTGAAGTATATCCCAATACTGATGTTGAGGCTTTGCTCGACGACATTTGTCCTGTAATCTTCAATCCCGAAGTGATGCCCAAGCGTGTAAACCAAAAGGCAGGTGATGACCTTGTGCTTACATCGGCTTGCAACTATTACGACGGGCTTACACAGAAGGAAGTTGAGGATTTTTATGCCAAAATGCGCAAGGAAGATGCTGCCAATGCCGACACTCCTATTTCTTATGGACTAAACTCCACTCTCCGCAAAATGTCAGATGGCAGTCTTAAGGAAGACGTATGGTATGAGAACGGACTCTATGGCTCAGCCATAAAGCACATAGTTTATTGGCTTGGCAAGGCTGTTGGGGTGGCAGAGAATGAGCGTCAGGTGGAGATAATAAACATGCTTATAGAGTATTACCGCACAGGCGATTTGCACATATTCGACCAATACTCTATAGAGTGGCTGAAGGAACATGAGGGACGTGTGGATTTTATAAATGGTTTTATCGAAGTCTATGGCGATCCTCTCGGACTGAAAGCCTCGTGGGAGGGCATTGTGCACTATAAAGACCTCGTTGCCACACGCCGCACACAGACTCTATCGCAGAACGCACAATGGTTTGAGGACCATTCACCTGTCGACCCTCGTTTCCGTAAGCCGCAAGTTGTAGGTGTTACAGCCAACGTAGTGTGTGCTGTCATGCTTGGTGGTGATGAGTATCCATCGACAGCTATTGGTATAAATCTGCCTAATGCCGACTGGATACGTGCCCGCTACGGTTCGAAGAGCATAACTATAGGCAATCTTACACATGCCTACAACCAGGCAGCCCGTGGTAATGGCTTCGCTCAGGAGTTTGTTGTCGACGACGCCACACGCGATATGATAGACAAGTGGGGGGATGTGTGCGACGACCTTCACACCGACCTTCACGAGTGTCTTGGTCATGGTTCCGGCCAGCTTCTTCCTGGCGTTTCGGCAGACGCGCTCGGCTCTTATGGCTCGACAATAGAGGAGGCGCGTGCCGACCTCTTCGGATTGTACTATATAGCCGACCCGAAGCTCACAGAACTTGGACTCACTCCGTCGCTCGATGCCTATCGCTCGCAGTATTACACATATATGATGAATGGCTTGCTCACTCAGCTCACACGCATTCAGCCGGGCAACGAGATAGAAGAGGCTCACATGCGCAACCGTGCCCTTATAGCCCGTTGGACTCTTGAACATTATCCCAATGCTGTAGCTATTGTCAAGCGCGACGGCAAGTCGTATGTCGAGATAACCGATTATGAGGCATTGCGCAATGCTTTCGGTGAGTTGCTTGCCGAGATACAGCGCATAAAGAGTGAGGGCGATTACGACGCTGCCAAGAATATAGTGGAGCGTTACGCTATACATGTGGATGCTGAAATCCATAACGAGTTGCTCTCACGCTACAAGGCTCTTGGCATTGCGCCATACAAAGGTTTCCTTAATCCCCGAATGACTCTTATAAAGGATGCAGACGGCCATCCAAAGGATGTCGCCATCGACTATACAGAAACTTATGAGCAGCAAATGTTGAGATACTCGCGAGAGTACGGATTCTGTTGAGAGTTTTGAATTTTGAATTGTCGCCGTTGGCGATTTTGAGTTATTCAATTTTGATTTTTGATTTAATAATTCTCAATTCCTAATTGAACAATTCAACATCGCCAACGGCGACAATTCAAAACTCAAAATTCAAAACTCAAAATTCAATACCCTGCTTCTTCTAATATCTTGTCTGCCATCTGAGCATGTTCTCCTTCCTCGGCAGAAATAAATGTCAAACAATTAATGATAGCGTGCAGCAATACACGGTTTTGTGTATGCATCTCATTAGACGCTTGTTCAAACAAATGCTTAAACAGACTATCCGGCTGTTGATAATTGCGTTTCATTATTCTGCAAGCCAGATTATAGGCTCCAGTGCGCACATTCTCGTCTGTCGATGCCAACATTTTGTCTGCAAGCGAAGCTGCATTGTCGATATGTTGGAAGAGGTTGAACACAGCCGACTCCATAAGTTCTATTGTAGATGCGTCCTCAGCCCATTTTAAGGCTTGCTCCACATCCATTTCGTCCGCTGGCATTATCAATGTGGCAAGAAGTCGGCACTCTCTGATGTTCTTCTCCTCCCATAATGCTTCGGCAAGAGCCTTGTCGCCTTTGTATTGCTCAGCCATACGGCGAAGATCCATCTGCGACACGCCCCAATTGATTTTATACTCCAGTCCCTTTTTGCGCATTGAAGCGGCTGTTACTCCGTTCATAAACAGACGGAACGAACGCTTTATTTGTTTTACTTTTTCTGATGTTTCCATTTCTTTAATTTTTCTTCTTACAAAATTAATATATTTATTGTAGTTTGAAACATTTATTATAAACAAAATTTTGGCTACTTTGTCAAAATACTGTAACTTTGCAAGCGAGTGTGGCAGAAAAACGTATGTCGCATCTCCAAAGTGAACATTTTGAAACTCAAATATCTTACAAATCGTATGAATCACGGAAAAGTTGATGTCCTGCTCGGATTGCAGTGGGGCGACGAAGGTAAGGGCAAGGTCGTTGACGTCCTTACTCCGAAGTATGATGTAATTGCACGTTTCCAGGGTGGTCCGAATGCCGGACATACCCTCGAGTTCGAAGGCCAGAAGTATGTTCTCCGCAGCATTCCCTCAGGAATCTTCCAGGGAGGCAAGGTGAATATTATTGGCAACGGTGTTGTGCTCGCTCCCGACCTCTTCATGCAGGAGGCTAAGGATCTTGAGAAGAGCGGCCATGACCTTAAGGAGCGTCTGCATATCTCGAAGAAAGCCCATCTCATCATGCCTACACACCGTGTGCTTGATGCTGCCATCGAGGCTTCTAAGGGCAAGAACAAGGTAGGTACTACCGGCAAGGGCATTGGTCCTACTTATACTGATAAGGTGTCTCGCACAGGTCTGCGCGTTGGCGACATTCTCGACAATTTCCAGGAGAAATACGAGGCTCACAAGGCAGCACACCTCAAGCAGATCGCCTCGCTTGGCTATACCGACTTCGACATCACAGAGGTTGAGAAGACATGGATGGAGGGCATCGAGTATTTGAAGCAGTTCCATATTGTTGACTCAGAGCACGAAATCAACAAGATTCTCCGCTCTGGCAAGGATATCCTTTGCGAGGGTGCACAGGGCACAATGCTTGATGTTGACTTCGGCTCATATCCTTTCGTTACTTCTTCCAACACTATTTGCGCTGGTGCTTGCATCGGTCTTGGCATCGGTCCCAACCGTATTGGCAATGTGTATGGCATCATGAAGGCTTATTGCACACGTGTTGGTGCAGGTCCTTTCCCAACAGAGCTTTTCGACGAGACCGGCGACAAGATTCGTAACCTCGGTCATGAGTATGGCGCTGTTACCGGTCGTGAGCGTCGTTGCGGATGGTGCGACCTCGTGCAGCTCAAGTATTCTATAATGATTAATGGCGTTACAGAGCTTATCATGATGAAGAGCGACGTGCTCGATGGCTTCCCAGTAGTGAAGGCTTGCGTGGCTTACGAGTTGCCCGACGGTACACAGACCACCGATCTGCCTTATGAGCTTTACGACGCAAAACCAGTTTACAAGGAATTCAAGGGCTGGAATGTTGACATGACCAAGTTCACCTCTGAGGACCAGTTCCCGCAGGAGTTCAACGACTACGTGAAATTCCTTGAGGACTATCTCGAGACCCCAATCCGCATCATCTCTATCGGTCCGGATCGTGAGCAGACTATAGTCCGTAAGTAATTATATACATAAATTATGGCAAAACCAAGCATACCAAAAGGAACACGCGACTTCTCGCCTATCGAGATGGCGAAGCGCAACTATATATTCAATACTATACGTGGCGTTTACGCACTCTATGGCTTCCAGCAGATAGAGACTCCGGCTATGGAGACTCTGCAGACACTCATGGGCAAATACGGCGAGGAGGGCGACAAGCTTCTTTTCAAAGTGCTTAACTCTGGCGACTACCTTTCTAAAATAACCAACGAGGAGATAGAGGAGCGCAACTCATTGCGCCTTGCCACTAAACTCTGTGAGAAGGGTTTGCGCTACGACCTTACGGTGCCTTTTGCACGCTATGTGGTGCAGCACCGTGAGGAAATACAGCTTCCGTTCAAACGCTATCAGATTCAGCCTGTATGGCGTGCCGACCGTCCTCAGAAGGGACGCTATCGCGAGTTCTACCAGTGCGACGCTGATGTTGTTGGCTCCAACTCTCTCTTGAACGAGGTGGAACTGATGCAGATTGTCGACACCGTGTTTACTCGTTTCGGTGTGCGCGTGTGCATCAAGATCAACAACCGCAAGATTCTCTCTGGCATTGCCGAGGTGATTGGTGAACCAGAGAAAATTGTTGACATCACTGTTGCTATCGACAAGCTCGACAAAATAGGTCTTGAGAATGTAAACGAGGAACTCCGCCGCGACGGTATCTCTGAAGAGGCAATCGAGAAGCTTCAGCCCATCATTGCCCTCTCCGGCACTAACGACAAGAAACTCGCAACCATAGCAGAAGTGCTCGCCGCATCCGAAACAGGATTGAAGGGAGTGGAGGAGACTCGCTTTATTCTCGACACACTCAAGACATGTGGATTGAACAACGAGATTGAGCTTGACCTTACACTTGCCCGTGGCTTGAATTACTACACTGGTGCCATTTTCGAGGTTAAGGCTCTCGACTATGCCATTGGTTCTATAACTGGTGGCGGACGCTACGACAACCTTACTGGCATCTTCGGATTGCCAGGTCTCTCGGGAGTTGGCATCTCGTTCGGAGCCGACCGCATCTATGATGTGCTCAATGGTCTCGACCTTTATCCCAAGGAGGCGGTGAATGGCACGCAGTTGCTCTTCATCAACTTTGGCGATAAGGAGACGGCATATTGCTTGCCTATCCTTGGCAAGTGTCGTGCTGCAGGCATCCGCACAGAAATCTTCCCCGACAGTGTGAAGATGAAGAAGCAGATGGCTTATGCCAATGCCAAGCAGGTGCCATTTGTTGCTCTTGCTGGTGAGTCGGAGATAGCTGAAGGCAAGCTCACTCTCAAGAACATGACTACCGGCGAACAGTCGCTGGTTACCCCAGAGGAGCTTATCGCTGTTGTGAATGGATAGTTTCTGAAAAGAATCACAAATATAAAAGGCAATTAATGATTGAGTTGATATTTCCATCGTTAATTGCCTTTTTTATGTTTTGATTATAAAAAATCAAAACTTACAATTCTCAATTCCTAATTGAACAATTCACAATCGGCTTTGCCGATAATTCAAAACTCAACATTCAGAACTCAAAAATTCCTTCAGTTGCTCAAAATCGTTAGCCACTTCAATCATGTCGTGCCAGTCGCCTCGTATCATTCCTTTGCTGTCAAGATCGTTCATCAGAGCCACAAGCGAGTTCCAAAATCCCTTCATATTATATAGTATCACTTTCTTTGAGTGGT
This sequence comes from uncultured Prevotella sp., assembly GCA_934230115.1. Classification (GTDB taxonomy): domain Bacteria; phylum Bacteroidota; class Bacteroidia; order Bacteroidales; family Bacteroidaceae; genus Prevotella. Next base: position 47,876 of record CAKQEI010000007.1, read on the forward strand.
AGCCAATACTCTTGGATGCTGCCACGCAGAAAATTTCGTCCAACGAGCCTACACCGCCAGGCAAAGCCACTACCACGTCACATAGGTCAATCATCAGGCTTTTGCGGTCGGCAAGGTTGTCTGTTGGGTAGTGAATGTCGATATAGTCGGACATTCTTCCGCCTTTTTCCACAAGCGAAGGTACTACGCCAATCACTCGTCCTCCACCATCATGCACAGCTTTGGCCACACAGTTCATCAGTCCATGGTTAGTGCCACCGAATATCAAGTCGTGATGGTTCTCGGCCATCCATTTGCCCAACTCCTCGGTCATGCGGAAATAGTCGGGGTCGATATGCTCATTTGCAGAGCAGAATACTGCTATCTTCATATAATGTCTGTTTTATATTAAGTAAGTGAGCAAAATTAGTTTATATAAAATATTTATTGTCTTTTCCCGTTTTATATGCAATGGGAAAGCCAA
>CAKQEI010000008.1 GCA_934230115.1 uncultured Prevotella sp.
TATACCCAGGGCGTTGCCCTGGGCTGTAAAGAAATTGGGCTTTCAGCCCGCTTTTGTTTGAGTTTTGACACACCCTCTAAACAGATAAAACAACCCCACGCGCCCTGTAAGGGCAACTCTAAACGCATAGAATATTAGAGTTGCCCTTACAGGGCGCGTTATTTCGTAAATTCCTTATACCCAGGGCGGTGCCCTGGGCTATGGAGGAGCTGCCCTTACAGGGCGCGTTTGAACAATTTTGAATTTTGTAATTTTAGCGCGCAAAAAACATTTATTTGCCCAATATAACAGCCGAATAAAATAAAATTGTTATATTTGCAAAATATAATCCATCCCATACAGAATGTATCTTCTTTTTCCCAATGTTATATGATAGTGGGCTTGAGTGGGCAGTATGGAATGTAGGAAGAATAACCTAAAAAAAGTATTATGGCACAATCGCTTTGCAAAATTTACCTGCACATCATATTCCATATCAAGACCACAAGCCCATGTATTCTTGATGAAGACATAGAGCGTGTGCACGCCTATATAGGCCAAATTATCAACGACACAAAATGCACAACCATTTGGGTCGGTGGTGTGGGCGACCATGTTCATGTGTTATGCATGTTAGGGCGTGATGTTTCGCCAGCGCAACTTGTGGAGGATATTAAGCGCAATAGCAGTAGATGGATTAAGTCGTTGTCGCCAAAATATTCATGGTTTGCATGGCAAGGTGGTTATGCGGCATTGTCGGTAAGCCAGTCGGTTGTAGACAAAACTTTGGCGTATATCAAAAACCAAAGGGAGCATCATAAGAAAACGTCATTTCAAGATGAATACAGGCAATTTTTGAAATTGTATAATATTGAATATGACGAGAGGTATGTGTTTAGGGATTAATGCAAACGTACATACAACACAGCCCGCGGCCTGAAAGGGCAATTTCTCCACAGCCCGCGCCCTGAAAGGGCAATTTCTCCACAGCCGCGCCCTGAAAGGGCAATTTCTCCACAGCCCAGGGCATCGCCCTGGGTATAAGGAAGTTATGAATCATGCGCCCTGTAAGGGCAGCTCTAATATCCTTTCTCGTTTTTTTAAGTTGCCCTTACAGGGCGCATGGGGTTGTTTTATCCGTTTACCCAGGGCGAGTGCCCTGGGCTGTGGAGGACATTGGGCTTTCAGCCCGCATTTAAGAGTTTTGACTCACCCTCTTATGGAGGACATTGGGCTTTCTTGCTTAGGCAAGCGGCAAGCCGAGCACAGCCCATACTGGCTATGCATCATGCCAACAATTCTTGCTCTGGCAAGCGGCAGAGCCGATTGCAAAACTCAAAACTCAAAACTCAAAATTGCGCTCCGCGCAACAACTCAAAACTCAAAATTCAAAATTCAAAACTCTTTTTATAAACATTCGTCTCCCTCCGTTCGAACCCCGCCGACTTGTAGAGCGCGTTGGCAGCCACGCGTGCCGGGCGCGAGGTAAGCATGAGCGAGCAGGGGGCGAGACGGCGTGCCTCGTCCACCACGCGGTCGATGAGCAGCCGTCCGAGCTTCTGTCCGCGCATTTGGCTGTCCACCACCACGTCCTCTATCCATGCCTTGCGCCCGGTGGGGGCGAGATAGGTGGCAAGCGTGCACATGGCAACGATGTGGGTGCCGTCGGCAGCTGAAGGACAGCCAGCGTCGTCGGCGGCAGGACAGCCAGCGTCGGCTGCCCCCTCGGGCATGGCTGCGAGAGCATAGAGATGGCTGTCGGGCGCGGCGATGAGGGCCTGGAGCGCGGCAGGCGTCATGGAAGCGGCGGTGGAGGAAAGCTGGGACAGCAAAGCGTTGAGACGGGCAAGGAGGGAGTGGCTATACTCCTTGATTTCGAAGAACTTGATAGTATGCATGATGTGAAAAGTGTTGATGAAGGGTTGTGATGTGTAAATATCTATCTATTATATGTGTAAATTTTTATCTGATATATGTTTGCAAAGATACACAAAAAAATATACCTTTGCAAACATAACTGACAGGCAAATGATTTTAGAATTATATAAGGCTTCATTGAATGAGGGCACACGCAAGGTGTTTGCCAATCTCTCCTTTCTCGTCGACGCTGGCCAAAGGCTGGCCGTAACGGGCGGCACTGCCCGCGACCGCACGCTGCTGCTGCAAGTGCTGCTCGGACTAAGGCGGCTCGACGACGGGTGGGCGTGCCTCGACGGGTCGCCCGTGCTCCCGAGCCTCGGCTCGTTCTATAGGAGCTGCATGGGCTATGTGCCAAGCAGCATGGGCATGGGCGGAGTGAGCGTGGGACAGCTGGCAAGATACGCCTACGGCGAGCAGGCGAACCGCGGGCTGAAATACGACGCAGGGCATGTGGCTGAGAGTCTGCGCCCCTTGGGTGTGGATGCCGCCAAATGCCTCGACACGCGGTTCGACGCCCTCGACCGGGCAACAGCCCAGCGCGTGCTCATAGGGCTCACGTTCATGTTCAACCGCCCCGTGGCGCTGCTCGACAACCCTACGTCGGCGCAGGACGACGAGGGCAGGGCGCGCGTGGTTGACTTCCTGAGCTCGCCAAGGTTCGACACCGTGGCCATGCTCGTGGCTACCGACGACGAGGCCCTGCTGCAGGCGTGCCACAAGGTGGTGAGGATATAGTTCGGAGGTTGTTTACACACATACTCAAAAAAAAATTTCATACAACGTGATTACAATATTAGGTTTGGCTCTTGGAGCCTTGTTTATTGCCGTGCCGCTGTGTGTGGCCCAGGCCTATGGCGTGGCGCTCGGCGGCAAGATAGCGGCGGCATTCGCCAAGATGCTGCTGCGCGTGGGGGTCTGCGGCTTGGCTGTGCACTATCTCGTGCAGAGCGGCAGCATGCTGCTGTGCGGAGTCATGGCGCTGGTAGTGGCAATGTACTACGTGGTGTCGGTGGTGGTGAGGGCGAGGCTCTCGCTGGTGCAGTTCATAGTGCCCGTGGGCGCGGGGCTGCTTGGGGCCGTAATGGTGGCGGCGAGTGTGCTGCTCTTTGCCAATGTGGCTGTAGGCAGCGACTTCTGCCTGCGCTATGCTTTGCCCGTGGTGGCCATGCTCTCGGGCGGAATAGCCGACCCTATGTCCAAGGCGCTTGCCACATATTATATGGGTCTGCGTCACCACAACCATCTCTACTACTACCTCATAGGCAACGGGGCGTCGGTGGGCGAGGCTCTGCGCTATCTGCAAAAGAGGGCTCTGGAGAAGTCGATGCAGCCCGGCATTCGCACGATGGCCACTACGGCGGCTGGAGTGTCGCCCGTGATGATGTGGACGATGCTGATGGGCGGAAGGACGGCGCTGGAGGCGGCTGCATGGCAGGTGCTGCTTACGGCGGCGGTGTTTGCTGCGGCTGTGGTGGCGGTGTGGATCGCGCTGGAGGTGGCGCGCAAATATGTGGTCGACGGATATGCTATGCTTAAGGTGAAGGGGGCAGCCGATGACAAGAGTGACGCAGCCAAGAGTGCAGCCGACGATGTCATGAATGTCAAGAATGTCACGAATGTCATTAACGACTCGAATGTTGTGAATGATAAGGATTTCCCCAACGATTCAGAATTACCAAAAGATTATACGAACAATGAACAGATTTAAGCAATTGCTCCTTGCGTGCTGCCTTGGCGCCGCGCTCTGCTCGTGCGACCAGGTGGTGAAGCACATCGACTCACAGCTTGCCGAGAGCAAGGAAATAGTGAAGGGCGGGGGCTACGGCTCCTCTGCCGACGGCAAGGGCTCCACGAAGAGCAAGAATGCCGCCGACGACGCCAGGAAGGGCGGCAAGGCGAAGTATTCCAACCTCGAGATTCCGGCTCCACTGGCTGGCGTACCCGAGCAGATACTTGCGCGCAAGGGCTACACCGTGTCGTACAACAGCAGCCGAAGGGTGCCCAACTGGGTGGCGTGGCAGCTCACGGCTGCCCACCTGAAGGGCGACACGAAGCGCAGCGAGTCGAAATTCCACGAGGATGAGGACGTGGCTGAGCCGCGTGCCGCAGACGCCGACTACATGCGCTCGGGCTACGACCGCGGACACATGTGCCCGGCTGGCGACAACAAGTGGAGCCAGAGGGCTATGGACGAGTCGTTCCTATTCACCAACATCTGTCCGCAGGCACCGCAGCTGAACCGTGGCGACTGGAACGAGATGGAACAGGCGTGCCGCAAATGGGCCAGGAAGTATGGCGAGGTGTACGTGGTGTGCGGCCCCATCTTCTACAAGAAACGTCCCAAGACTATCGGCAAGAACAAGGTGGCTGTGCCCGACGCCTTCTTCAAGGTGGTGCTCAAGATGAAGGGCGAGCCGAAGGCCATAGGATTCATCTACAAGAACGCTGACGGCAACCGACCCAAGGGCGACTATGCCAACTCGGTGGACGAGGTGGAGCGCATCACGGGCATCGACTTCTTCCCGGCGCTGCCCGACGAGATTGAAAGGAAGGTGGAGGCGCAATGCCAACCGGAGGAGTGGAACCTCTGATACGGCACACGAGGCAAAGGTGCTGGTGGCGGAAGTGATTCCGCGTTAAAATATTCTAATAATAGGTTGCGTTCCTTTTATGAAAGCGCAAAAAGTAGTAACTTTGCAGCATATTACATGTATTATGTGCTGAAAAGCGAAATAAAGCTGAAAAGCGTAAAATAATTATGCTGAAAAGCGTAAAAAATAAAAAAGCTGAAAGCGTGAAAATAAAGGAAGTAATCAAGGCCCTTGAACGTTTCGCGCCTCTGCCCTTGCAAGAAAGCTGGGATAATGCCGGCCTGCAAGTTGGACTGACAGAGGCGGAAGTATCAGGGGCATTATTGTGTCTGGACGTCACGTGCCAGATAGTAGACGAGGCCATAGCCAAGGGCTGCAACCTCATCGTGTCGCACCATCCGCTCATATTCCGCAAGCTCGCACGCATCACCGGCGAGGACTATGTGCAGCAGGCCGTGATGAAGGCTCTTGCCAACAACATTGCCATAATCTCGATGCACACCAATATGGACAACGCGCGAGGGGGAGTGAACTTCAGGATAGCCCGGAAGATGGGGCTGAAGAACGTGCGCTTCATGTCGGCAAAGACGGTGGACGGCGTGGAGTGCGGCTCGGGAGTAGTGGGCGAGCTGGAGGAGCCGATGGCTGCCGACGACTTCATCATCATGCTCAAGAAGACCTTCGGCGTGGAGTGTGTGGAGGCCAACCAGCTGCTGCGCCGGCCGATAAGATCGGTGGCCATGTGTGGCGGCTCGGGCTCGTTCCTGCTCGACGAAGCCGTGGCTGTGGGCGCCGACGCTTTCCTCACGGGCGAGATGCACTATCATGAGTTTTTCGGACGCGAACAGCAGATTCAGATTGCCGTGATAGGCCACTACCAGAGCGAGCAGTTCACAAGCGAGATTTTCAAGGAGATTATACAGGCTGAGTGCGAGGGCGTGGAGTGCTTCATAGCCGAGACTTGCACCAACCCGATAATGTACTTCTAAATAGTTTTTCAAAAAAAACAGAATAACAACATATACGATTATGGCAAAAAAGGAAACAGAAATTTCAGTGGAGGATAAGTTGAAGAACCTCTACGAGCTTCAGGTCACTCTCTCGGCTATTGACGAGAAGCGCGCTCTGCGTGGCGAACTCCCGCTTGAGGTGCAGGACCTTGAGGACGAGATTGCAGGCTTGAAGACTCGCGTGGAGCACATCGAGGCCGACATCAACGACTATCAGCAGGCGGTGGCTCAGAAGAAGTACGAGATTCAGGATGCCGAGGAGAGCGTGGAGCGATACAAGAGGCAGCTCGACGAGGTGCGCAACAACCGCGAGTATGACACGCTGACTAAGGAAATCGAGTTTCAGAGCCTTGAGATTGAGCTTTGCAACAAGAAGATAAAGGAGGCCAACGTGAAGGTGGAGGACAAGAAGCGCGAGCTTGCACGCACCAACGACCTTATCGTCGACCGCCAGCAGGCTCTCGTGGAGAAGCAGAACGAGCTGGAGGAAATCATGCAGGAGACTCGCGTCGACGAGCAGGAGCTTAAGGAGAAGGCCGAGGAGCTGGAGACTAAAATTGAGCCGCGTCTGCTCTCAAGCTTCAAGCGCATACGCAAGAACGCACGCAACGGTCTGGGCATTGTCTATGTGCAGCGCGACGCTTGCGGCGGCTGCTTCAACAAGATTCCGCCACAGCGACAGCTCGACATCAAGATGCACAAGAAGATTATCGTGTGCGAGTACTGCGGACGCATCATGATCGACCCTGAGCTTGCAGGCGTGCAGACGGTTGTGGCTGAGGCTGCCGACGACAAGCCAAAGCGCAAGAGAGCTACTGCGCGCAAGTCGGCTGCATCGAAGAAGTCGGAGGAGTCGGAGACTAAGTTGAGCTAAACACTCAATGCTTGGAATATAAGCTGAGGTATTTCGGATTTTACAAAGATTCGAAGTCGAAATAATAAAGCCGTATGGTTTTGTTGCTGATTGATTAAAGGCAACAAAACCGTACGGCTTTTTTATTTTTGCATGAGTATTCCTATGTTGGAGATTGTTATCCCCATACTTCTTCCACAATCTCTCTCACGAGGTCGAGTTTTGCCCACTGCTGCTCCTCGGTGAGCTTGTTGCCTATCTCGCATGAGGCGAATCCGCATTGCGGGCTGAGGTTGAGGCGGTTGAGCGGAATGTATTTCTCCGCCTCGCGTATGCGGGCTATGACGGTTGCCTTGTCTTCGAGCACGGGCGACTTGGTGGTGACGAGTCCGAGCACCACGCGCTTGTCGGCGTTGATGTATCTCAGCGGCTCGAATCCGCCCGAGCGTTCGTCGTCGTATTCCAGATAATAGGCGTCGACGTTCTCCTTGGCAAAGAGGAAGGGGGCAACGGGGTCGTAGGCTCCCTTGGTGGCGTAGCACGAATGGTAGTTGCCGCGGCACACGTGGGTGTTGATGGTGAGTCCTTCGGGCTTGCCGTCGATGGCGAGGTTGTTGACGGTGAGATATTGCAGGGCCTCGTGCTCAAGGGTGAAGCCTGTGCCAGCCATTGACTTCCAGAAGTCGTCGTCGACTATCATTCCCCATGTGCAGTCGTCGAGCTGGATGGTTTCGCAGCCTGCGGCGTGTATCTCGCGGAAGAAGGTGCGATAGGCGTTGGCGATGTCCTGGACAAGCTCTTGTGTGTTGGGGTAGAACTGGCGAGTGTTCTTGGCATTGTCGCCACGAAACAGTTCTGCAAGGAATTGTGCGGGTGCAGGTATGGTCTGCTTGGCCTTCACGCCGTTGCCCTCAAACTTCTTAACAAACAGGAAGTCGTTGATGAAGGGGTGGTTCTCGCCGCTGATTTTGCCTGTGAGCTTCAACGAGCCTTTGGTTGTTTCCTCGCCATGAAACTGGTAGCCATGGTCGAGCTCTATGTGCTCCACACCACCGAATCCCCACATGAAATCGAGATGCCAGTAGCTACGGCGGAACTCGCCGTCGGTGATGTAGTGCAGGCCGTGGGCTTTCTGCTTCTTTATCACGTCCTCGATGAGGCGGTCTTCAACGGCACGAAGCTCTGCGGCGGTGATTTCGTTGTTCTGAAACTTTGCTCTTGCTTCCTTCAACTCTGCCGGGCGGAGGTAGCTGCCCACGGCTTCAAAATGCTTGTTTCCTGAATTGCTCATAATCATTTTGCTATTTATTTGTTTATTATGTTTCTTTATGTTTGGTTTTATCTTTGATTTCTGAGCGCAAAGTTAAAAATAAGTTTTTTGTTAACCAAATATTCTTTGTAATACAGGAATATTTCCTACCTTTGCAGGGGAATTCCGATTTTTGCAGAATAATATTCTGTGAAAGGGAAGAGGGGGAGAATGTTGAATGTGGAGTGTGGAATGTGGAATGGTTGCGCGGAGCGCAATGTTGAATGTTGAGTGTGGAATGTGGAATGGTTGCGCGGAGCGCAATGTTGAATGTTGAATGTGGAGTGTGGAATGGTTGCGCGATGCGCAATGTTGAATGTTGAATGTGGAATGTTGAATGGTTGCGCGATGCGCAATGTTGAATGTGGAGTGTGGAATGGTTGCGCGATGCTCAATGTTAATAGAAACAATATAATAATAGAAACAATAAAATAATAGAGAAACAATGGCAAACCAAGAAAATCTCGACGAAGTAGATATAAAGATTCTGAAACTGTTGCAACAGAACTCCCACATGACTGTGAAGGAGCTTGCAGCGCGTGTGCATCTGTCGCCGTCGCCAACCTTCGAGCGTCAGAAACGCTTGGAGCGCGAAGGTTATATAAAAAGATATTCGGCTGTGGTGGATCACCACAAGCTTGGACATAGCGTGATTGTGCTGTGCAATATACGGCTGAAACAGCACACTCACGAACTAATACAGCAGTTTATGGACACTGTGCAGACTATCGACCAGATAACAGAGTGTTACAATACAACGGGCGACTATGACTTCCTCATCAAAGTATATGCCCACGACATGAAGGACTATCAGGACTTCATGCTCAACACTCTTGGAAATATCGATTGCATCGGTAGCCTGCACAGTATTATCGTGATAGGCGAGATAAAGGACTCGCATTATATCCCGGTGAGTAGGGGATTGGCGAAATAACGTGAGCTTGACGAAATATAAGTGACCACATCCTCCCTTTTAGCAAAAGTATTCTACAGTTCGTTATTAATCCAACTATAAATAATCTCCAGCACCTCCGGTGCTATGGTCTCTTCTATCTGCTGGTATTCAACAATATTGCCCGTTGAACAATGTTGGAATAGATGGTTTACACCTTCTATTTTCTTTATAGTGTGCTTGCAGTTGGACAGTCCTTTTTCAAGTTGAGTAGTATTGGCTGTGCAGTCCACTTGAGTGTCTTTTGTGCCGTTGAGTGCCAACACTGGGCATTTAATCTTGGACAACTGCTTGCTGGCATCTAAAGTTATGATATGGCGCATGTATGGCGAGTTGGCTTGCTCTAATGATTTCTTTAGGATAGGCTTTAAGTTGTCTGGCACTCCGTCAATGGTTATCTCGCTTGTCTTCTTGCCATTTGCAATCTCGTTGAGAATATTAGAAATGGTAGCGCAGTAAGAGTCAACCATGTCCTTAGGCAGACCTATGGAAGACATTGCTTGGCGGTTTTGCATCACGAGAGTTTCTTTGCCAGATATAGCCATACCTGCGAGCGACACAATGAAGTCGACTTTGCCTTCAGCGGCAAGCATCATGGCTATTGTGCCGCCCTCGCTATGTCCTAATATTCCAACCTTGTTGAAACGCTTGCGCAATAAAGGTAAGGCAGATGCAGCATCTTGGAGGAAGTCGTTTGTCGTGAATTGGCCGAAGTCTGTATTCTTGTCGCCCCATCCGCGGTCGTCGTAGCGCAGGGAGGCTATGCCTTGACGAGCCAGGGCGTCGGCTATGACGGCGAAGGGTTTATGGTCGAACAGCTCCTCGTCGCGGTTCTGCTGTCCGCTGCCTGTTACCATCAGCACAACGGGCGTCTGCTTCGAGTAGTTTTGGGGTAGGGTGAGAGTGCCGTTGAATGTGTAGCCTGCGTTTGTGAAGCTCACGCTTTCCTGCTTGTAGGGGAATGGGGCTACGGGAGTCTGCGGACGTTTCACCGTTAATTGTCCAGGCTTTAGCGTGAGCGGTATGTGGAATCCATTTTGGGTGTATGTACCTTTAATCTCGTTGTTCTGCATTTTTCCCTCGAATGTTGCGCCAATCATAGGCACGGTCACTTTGATGGTGCCGTCGTCTTTTGTGGTTTTCTGGGCAGGAATGCCCTTGGCTCCTTGTGTCGGCGAGTCGATGGTGCAGCCGTCGGCTGAGAAGTTGAATACCAATGGTAGCTTTGTTCCCATTACGTTCAGTTCGCCGTTCCATGCGCCTTGCTGGGCGTGGGTGGAGAGGGTGGCGAGAGCGAGAAGGGCTGTGGTAAATAATCTTGAAATTCGCATAGTAACAAATAGGTTTTAATGAAAAAAATGACAATTAATAATGGATAGTGACTGGTGGCAAAAGCCAATTTGTGTTGTCCATTACCAATTGTCATTTTTTTGCGATTATAATTTTACAAAAATCTTAAAAAGTTAAAGTGCCACTTCGTCGATGCGCAGCTTTAGCATTCCTGCTGGCACTCTCACCTCTACCACATCCTCCACTTTCTTGTTGAGCAGAGCCTGTGCGATGGGCGACTTGATAGAAATCTTGCCCTCGGTGAGGTTGGCTTCTGATGCGCTTACGATGGTGTAGGCCATGCTGCGGTTGTTGTTGAGGTTGGTGATTTTCACCTTGCTCAGTATTCCCACCACATCGCCCTTGAGACGCGACTTGTCGATGACGCGGGCGTTTTCGAGCACCTTCTGCTTGTAGCGTATGCGGCCCAACAGACGGCCTTGCTCGCGCTTTGCGGCATGATACTCGAAGTTCTCGCTAAGGTCGCCCTTGTCGCGTGCTTCGGCTATGGCGTCGCGCACTTGCGGAAGCTCCACAAGTTCCATCTGTCGCAGCTCGGCTACGAGATTGTCGTAGCACTCTTGAGACATATATTCCATGTTTGTTATTCTTCTTCTCTTATTATAAATCTTCAAAATTCACCACCTGCTCCTTCGGACGCTTAGGCTCCTTCTTTGGGGTGGCGGGCTGGTCGGTGGTTCCGTTCTCTACTGCAGCCTCGGGCAGCTGTCGCTCTACGGGGTTGCCATTCTCGTCGAGGATGATTTCTTCCTCCACGTTGATGCTGTCGCGTCGGATGGTGTCTACTTTGGCGCGAGGCACATAGCTCTGGCAGTTGTACATAGAGGAGAGGATGTCGGCATCCTTAGGCTTGCCAAACTTGGCGTGGTATTTCTCGAAGGCGGGGTCTTTAAGCACCGACTCAAGGAAATAGCCGCAGATGGGCAAGGCTGTGCGTGAGCCTTGGCCAAGAGCTCCCGTGCGGAAGTGGATGCAACGATACTCGCCGCCTACCCATGCGCCCACCACGAGGTTGGGGCTAACGCCCATGAACCAGGCGTCGGAGTGGTTGTTGGAGGTTCCGGTCTTGCCGCCCCAATCGGTGTCGCGGTATTGACCCACGTAGCCGTTAAGGCTCTGTGATGTGCCGCCCGGCTCGCGCAGGCCGCCCATGAGGAGCTGCTGCATGAAGAAGGCACTCTTGTAGGGAATCACTTGCTCCTCGTTGATGGGGGAGTTGTAGATTTCCTTGCCGTTGCGGTCGAGAATGCGTGTTACTATCTGGCGTCTTACGTACTTGCCGTCGTTGGCTACGGTGGAGTAGGCGTTGGCAAGCTCAAGCAAATTGACGTCGCTGGAGCCAAGTGGCAAAGAGGGGGTCTCGTCGAGCGGGCTCTCGATGCCCATCTTGTGGGCTGTCTCGGCTATGCGCGACACGCCCATCTCCATTCCCAGGCGCACGGCCACGGAGTTGATGCTTCGTGCAAAGGCACTCATAAGAGGTACGGAGTCGCCTGAGAATGAGCCGTTGGCGTTGGTTGGAGTCCATGTCACTTCCTTGCCCGCCTTCTTGTCGAACACCTGCATTGAGATGTATTCGTCGCGGCGCTTGTCGCAGGGGGTGAGTCCTTGGTTCATGGCCTCGGTGTAGACGAAGAGCTTGAAGGTGGAGCCAGGCTGGCGCATGGCAGTGACCTTGTCGTACTTCCACGACTTGAAGTCGATGTCGCCCACCCATGCCTTCACGGCTCCTGTCTGTGGCTCCATTGCCACAAAGGCGCAGTGCATGAAGTGAACCATATAGCGTATGGAGTCCATGGTGGAAATCTCCTTCTCGATGGTGCCCTTCTCATAGTCGAAGAGCTTCACCTTGTGGGGCTTGTTGAGATAATACTGTATGGAGTCGGGGTTGTTGGGGAAGCGTGCGAGCAGATTCTTGTAGATAGGCAACTTCTGGGCGATGCCCTCGATGAAGTTGGGTATGACTTGGTGGTTTTCGTCCTGCCAGGGCTCTTGGTTGGCCCAGTGGTTGTTGAAGTTGCGCTGTATTTGCTTCATCTGCTTGATGGCAGCTTCCTCGGCATACTTCTGAAGGCGCGAGTCGATGGTGGTGTAGATTTTCAGACCAGAGGTGTAGAGGTCGTAGCCATTCTCGCGGCACCATGTCTTAAGCTCCGACGCTACTGCCTCGCGGAAATACAGGGCCTTGCCGTCGTAGTTGCTCTCGACGCTGTAGCTGAGCTTTATAGGTGCGTTGCTGAGCGAGTCGTATTCGGCTCTTGTGATGTCGGCGTGGCGCAGCATGTTGCTGAGCACGACGTTGCGGCGGCGCAGGGAGTTTTCGGGATTGGCAATAGGGTTGTAGTAGGTGGTTGCCTTGAGCATTCCCACAAGCACGGCTGCCTGGTCGGTGGTGAGTTCCTTTGGCGTGCAGTTGAAGTAGGTCTTGCACGCTGTTTTGATGCCGAAGGCGTTGGAACCGAAGTCGACGGTGTTGGCATACATGGTTATAATCTCCTTCTTGCTGTGGGTGATTTCGAGCTTTGTGGCTATGATCCATTCCTTCGACTTCATGATGAGCATACGCACACCAGGAATGTAGCCAAGCAGACCGGTGGAGTAGTCGGTGCGCACACGGAACATGTTCTTGGCGAGCTGCTGGGTGATGGTGGACGCTCCGCGCGCGTCGTGGTGGAGCAGGGCGTCTTTGGCTGCTCCCACGAGTCCGGGATAGTCGATGCCGTGGTGTTTGTAGAAACGCTCGTCCTCGGTGTCGACCAACGCTTTGAAGAAGGCGGGGTTCACTTCCTCGTATTCCACTGGAGTGCGGTTTTCGTTGAAGAACTTTCCGATGAGCTCTCCGTCGGAGCTGTAAATCTGTGAGGCCTCGTGGGTTTCGGGGTTCATGATGGTGTAGAATCCGGGCGACTTGCCAAAAAGCCACAGGAAGTTGATGTCTACCATTCCGAGATAGACGATGAACGCAACGATGCAGGATGCGATTCCGATGAGTGTCTTAGTGTACCAGGCTTTGCCGCGGTAGAGATTTCTGTACCATGGGAAGAAGCTCTTTATCTTCTTAAGACACGAGATGAGAATGTTTTTGATTTTTTTCATCTTCTAATGTATTGATTATCTGATTGGATGACTTAAGTCAGAGAAGGGGTGGCTGGCTTTGTCAAGGGAAAAACTGTACTTTTGCAAAAGTACGAATTTTGTTTATTCTTTTAGCTTTTCGTCAATATAATTTATGATTTCTTTAATGTTGTCGGGGTTGAACCAGCTGATGCTTTCGTCGCGCTTGAACCATGTGAGCTGTTTGCGGCAGTAGCGCCGTGAGTTGCTCTGAATTTTGAATATGGCTTGGTCGAGAGTGGTGAGCCCGTCAAGATACTCAAACATCTCCTTGTATCCCACGGTGTTGAGGGAGTTGAGGTGGCGTTGGTCGTAGACGGCGAGGGCTTCCTGCTCAAGTCCGTCGTCAATCATTTGCAGCACGCGGTTGTTGATGCGGCTGTATAGCTCCTCACGGTCGCGTGTGAGGCCTATCTTCAGAATGTTGAAGGGTCGCTGCTTCTTTTCGTTCTGACGGAATGAGGTGTAGGTGGTTCCGGTCATGTGGCAAATCTCCAAGGCATGGACCACGCGTCGGGGATTGTTGCGGTCGACTATAGCCCAATGCTCGGGGTCGAGAATTTTGAGTTCCTCGACAAGCCTGGGCAACCCCTCTTGCTCAAGCCTTTGCTTCATCCATTGGCGTGTGGCGTCGTCGATGGTGGGAATGTCGTCGATGCCGTTGCACACGGCGTCGATATACATCATTGAGCCGCCACTCATTACGGCCGTGTCGGAAGCTGCAAAAAGCTCGTTGGTGAGCAGACTCATCACTTGCTCTTCGTACATCGAGGCGCTGTAGTAGTCATCGATGTGGTGGGTGCCCACGAAGTAATGCTTCACCCTCGACTGTTGTTGGGATGTGGGGGCGGCAGTTCCGATGGGCAGTTCGGCGAATATCTGCCTTGAGTCGGCATTTATTATTGGCACTCCAAGATGTTCGGCTATTCGTAGGCAAAGCTCGGTTTTGCCGACTCCAGTTGGGCCAAGTATAACAATTAGAGTTTTGCTCATGTCTTGTTGGATGATGAATGGTGTGGTTGAAAAAATAATAGAGGCAATAGACACAACACTGGTTGAATGCAAGCACCCTGTTATTTCTATTGCCTCGTTATTATTTTATAATTATATTTAGTGGAGAGTGATAGCTCCCTAATATCTTATCGGATGATGCCTCGCTTTGACGAGGCTACAAAATCAATGATATACTGCACTTCCTTTGTCACTTCAAGAGTTTTCTTGATTTCCTCAATGCCCTCCGACATGATTCCCTTGGAATAGAGAGTGCGGTAGGCATTGTGGATAAGCTCTATCTGCTCGTTGGAGAAGCCACGGCGACGCAGGCCGATGAGGTTGATGCCGCAGTATTTTGTAGGCTCCTTGCCTGCAATGATGAATGGAGGGATGTCCTGGCTGAAACGGCATCCGCCCTGAATCATCACGTAGCCGGCAATGCGGCAGAACTGGTGGCAGAGGACGCTGGCTGATATGATGGCGTTGTCGTCGACAATCACCTCGCCGGCGAGCTTGGTGGAGTTGCCGATGATGATACCGCTGCCAATCTCGCAGTCGTGTGCAATGTGCACACACTCCATGAGCAGGTTGTTTGACCCCACTACGGTTTTGCCCTTCGATGCTGTGCCGCGCGAGATGGTCACGTTCTCGCGGATGCTGTTGTTGTCGCCAATCTTGCAGATTGTCTCCTCGCCACGGAACTTGAGGTCTTGCGGCTTTGTTGAAATGCTCGCACCCGGCATAAACTCGTTGTTGTTGCCTATGCGTGCTCCGAAATTGATGGTGACGCTGTTCTGAAGAACATTGTTGTCGCCTATTTCAACATTTTTGTCAATGTAGCAGAAAGGACCTATAACGTTGTTGTCGCCAAGTTTTGCCTCGGGGTGAACATAGGCTAATGGGCTTATCTGGTTCATCTTCGAATATTTTAGTTAATTATTTGTTCTTTACTATTTGGGCAGTGAATGTTGCCTCCGACACCACGTGGTCGCCTACGAAGACGTAGCCCTTCATCGACGAAATGCCGTGGCGCAGCGGGGCGAGCAGTTCTACCTTGAAGAGCAATGTGTCGCCAGGCACAACCTTCTGACGGAATTTCACATCGTCAATCTTCATGAAATAAGTCGACCAGCGTTCTGGCTCCTCAAGAGTGTTGAGCACGAGCAATCCTCCGCATTGTGCCATTGCCTCTATCTGAAGCACTCCCGGCATTACTGGCTCCTGTGGGAAGTGGCCGGTGAAGAAAGGCTCGTTGGCAGTGACGTTCTTTACGCCCACAATGCTTGTTGCTCCAAGCGAGATCACTTTGTCGACGAGCTGCATGGGATAGCGGTGGGGCAGTAGCTCGCGTATGCGGCAATTGTCCATCACGGGCTGTTCGTTGGGGTCGTAGATGGGGGCCTGGATTTCGTGCTTTCTAATCTCGCGGCGCATCTGGCGTGCAAACTTATTGTTGATGGTGTGTCCCGGACGTGTGGCAATGATGCGGCCCTTGATGGGCTTGCCTATGAGAGCCATGTCGCCAATGATGTCGAGCAGCTTGTGGCGTGTGCACTCGTTCTCCCACACAAGCGGTTTGTGCTGAATGTAGCCAAGCTCGTTGGCGTCGCGGCGTTCCACTTTCAGCATGTCGGCCAGTGTGTCGAGACGCTCCTGTGTGGTCTGCTTTTCGTAGATGACGATGGCGTTGTCGAGGTCGCCGCCCTTGATGAGGTTGGCTTTGAGCAATGGCTCAATGTCGCGCACGAAAACGAAGGTGCGTGCGGGAGCTATCTCCTCGGCAAATTTCTCCACGCAGTCGAGTGTTGCAAACTGCGAGTTGATGAACTTAGAGTTGAACGAGCACATTGCTGTGAGCGAGAATTCCTCGTCGGGGAGAATCGTGATGCAAGAGCCTGTCTCTTCGTCCTTCACCTCTATCTTGTGGCGAATGACATACCAGTCCTTGGGCGCGTTCTGCTCCTCGCAACCAATCTCCTTGATTTTCTGCACATACATCGACGCACTACCGTCGAGAATAGGAAACTCAGGACCGTTGACCTGAATAAGACAGTTGTCGATGCCCATAGCGTAGAGGGCCGACATGCCATGCTCTATGGTTGAAACGCGCACGTCGCCCTTGCCGAGCACGGTGCCGCGCTGGGTATCAACCACGTTTTCGGCAATGGCCTGAATAGTAGGCATTCCGTCGAGGTCGATACGCTGTATTTTATAGCCAGTGTTCTCGGGAGCTGGATTGAATGTCACTGTAAGGCTTAAGCCTGTGTGCAATCCCTTTCCGCAGAGAGAGAAACTGCCCTTGAGGGTTTTCTGTTTTGACATATTATATATTTATATTTTACTTTTCTTCTGATTTCAGTTCTTCTATTGTCTTCTTGAGTGCCTCAAGCTCCTTGTACATGTCGGGGAGACGACGGAAGATGGCTTGCGACTTGAAGTAATTGCGCGGGTTCATAGGCGGAGTTCCAATAAGCTCTTCGCCACCCTTCAGACTTCCCGGCACTCCTGACTGTGCGCCAAGGAAAGTTTTGTCGCCGATGGTGATGTGGCCTGCAATTCCTACCTGTCCGCCAAACATGCACCATGAGCCAACCTTTGTGCTTCCTGCAATGCCCACCTGTGCCGACATTACAGTGTTTTCGCCTATTTCTACATTATGAGCTACCTGAACAAGATTGTCGAGCTTCACACCCTTGCGTATTACTGTAGAGCCCATTGTAGAGCGGTCGACGCAGGTGTTGGCTCCAATTTCCACATTGTCCTCGATGGTGACAATGCCTATTTGTGGAATCTTGTCATAGCCGTCGGCATTAGGAGCGAATCCGAAGCCGTCGGCACCTATTACGCTGCCAGCATGCAGAGTAACGTTGTTGCCTATTTTGCATCCCTGATAAACAGTGGTGTTGGGGTAGAGGATGCAGCCGTTGCCCATTTTCACATTGTCGCCAACGACAGCATGTGGATAGATTTGACATCCGTCGCCAATGACAGTTCCCTCGCCAATGCAGGCAAACGGACCTACATAGCAATCCTTGCCAAGCTTTGCGGTGGGAGAGATATAGGCCTGTGGCGACACACCAGTCTTCTTAGGCTTGCTTGCCTCGTATATTTGCAGTAGTTGGGCAATGCTCTCATAAGCGTTCTTCACGCGTATGAGGGTGGGTGCTACGGTTCCTTCCAGCTCCACATCTTCGTTTACTATCACTACCGACGACTTAGTGTCGTAGATGTAATGTGTGTATTTTGGATTGGAAAGGAAGGAAATCGCACCTTCAACGCCTTCTTCTATTTTGGCAAATGTGCGCACTTTGGCATCTTTGTCGCCTTCGATTTTTCCGCCTATGACACTGGCTATTTGTTCTGCTGTAAATTCCATTTTTGACAATTTCGATTAAGTTTCTATCAAGCTATAAGTAGTCAAAGGATACAACTCATGTGTGTCCTTTGACTATTATATTAGCTTTTAACATTGCAAAAATAAGCAATTTTATTTACATAATGCTTTTTAGCTGCATTAATTTGTCATTTTTGCTAAAATAACGTTATCTTTTTGCTTAAATAACGTTATTTTTTAGCTTAAATACCGTACTTTTTCAGTTCTTCGTCCATTTGCAACTGGAGTTCTTTAGCTTTCTCGGCAGCTACAGTAGCGAAGTCTTCGCCGTTGGATGCGTAAATAATGCCACGTGAGCTGTTTACGAGCAAACCGCACTCTTTGTTCATTCCGTATTTGCAAACTTCTTCGAGTGAGCCGCCCTGAGCGCCGACGCCTGGAACGAGCAAGAAGTGGTTGGGAACTATCTTGCGGATGTCCTCGAACATTTTGCCCTGTGTAGCACCTACTACATACATCATGTTGTCGGCAGTGCCCCAAGCCTGCGATGTGCGCAGCACTTTTTCAAACAGGCGCTCGCCTTCCTTGTCTTCTGTCAACTGGAAGTCGTGGCTGCCCTTGTTGCTTGTCAGCGCAAGCACGATAACCCACTTGCCGTCGTAGCCGAGGAATGGAGTGACGCTGTCCTCGCCCATGTATGGAGCCACAGTCAGAGAGTCTACGTCGTATTCCTCGAAGAATGTGCGTGCGTACATTGCGCTTGTGTTGCCGATGTCGCCGCGCTTTGCGTCGGCCACGATGAAGTGGTTGGGATAGTTCTCCTTGAGATAGTTGATGGTCTTTTCGAACGAGATGAGACCCTTCACGCCGAATGCCTCATAGAAGGCCAGGTTGGGCTTGTAGGCCACGCAATAATCTGCTGTGGCATCGATGATGGCCTTGTTGAAGGCGAAGATAGGGTCTTCCTCATTGAGTATGTGTGCCGGAACCTTCTTGAGGTCGGTGTCAAGACCTACGCATAGAAAAGAGCGCTTGGCCTTTATCTGATTTACTAATTCTGATCTGTTCATTATTTTTGGTGTTTATAAAGATGTCAATATGATGAGTGTTGCAAATAATGCTTTTGATAGACTTATTACAACTCGTTCTCCTTCATCTTCTCGGCATTTTCAGCCACAGTGAGTGCGTCAATCATCTGCTGGATGTTGCCGCCCATGAAGCCAGGAAGGTCGTAAATGGTCATGCCGATGCGATGGTCGGTGACACGGCCCTGCGGGAAGTTGTATGTGCGAATCTTGGCTGAACGGTCGCCGGTGGAAACGAGAGTCTTGCGGCGGTTGGCTATGTCGTCGACATACTTCTGGTGCTCCTTATCGTATATATATGTACGCAAGCGCGCAAGGGCTCTTTCCTTGTTCTTGGGCTGGTCGCGGGTCTCGGTACATTCTATAAGGATTTCCTCTACTTCGCCAGTGTTGGGGTTCTTCCACATATAGCGTGCACGCACACCCGACTCTACCTTGTTGACGTTCTGTCCACCTGCACCCGAAGAACGGAATGTGTCCCACTTGATTTCGCCCTCATTGATGTTCACCTCGAACGGGTCGGCCTCTGGAAGTACGGCAACGGTTGCAGCCGATGTCTGCATACGTCCGTTGGATTCTGTGACGGGGACACGCTGCACGCGGTGAACTCCCGACTCATACTTCAATGTGCCGTAGACGTTGTCGCCACTTACGGCAAAGCAGATTTCCTTGAAACCGCCTACCGCACCTTCGCTCTCGCTTGTAACCGACACGGTCCATCCCTTAGTCTCGCAATACTTTTTGTACATCATGAATATCTCGCCGGCAAAGAGGCAAGCCTCGTCGCCACCTGTTCCTGCACGAATCTCCATCTGTACGTTCTTGCCGTCCTCCGGGTCCTTAGGCACAAGCGCAATCTTTATCTCTTCCTCAAGTTTGGGTTGAAGCTCTTCGTTTATGGCAAGTTCCTCACGCGCCATTTCCTTCATGTCGGCATCCTGCTCATTCATGAGGATGTCCTTTGCCTCTGCAATGCCGTTAAGGCAATTGATGTACTTCTGGCGAAGCTTCATGATGTCCTCAAGGTCCTTGTATTCCTTTGTCAGTTTGACGTAACGCTGCTGGTCGGCAATTACAGAAGGGTCGGTGATGAGGGTTGACACTTCCTCATAGCGTGCCTCCAGTCCGTCGAGTTTCTCTAATATATTATTGTTTTCTGCCATTTGTTAATTTTTTAGTAGACGAGTACTAATACTGCTCAAGTATTCTAAAATTAATATTCGAATTCACCATATTCCGACTTGATGAGCAGCGAGCGCTTGCCTTCCTCGATGTGTCCCACAATCTGAGCGTCGATGTTGAAACTCTTGCTAATCTCGATAACCTTCTCGGCAACCTCAGGACGCACGTAAATCTCCATGCGGTGGCCCATGTTGAACACCTTGTACATCTCCTTCCAGTCGGTCTGGCTCTGCTCCTGAATGGCGCGGAAGAGTGGGGGAACGGGGAACATGTTGTCCTTCACCACTCTGCAGTTGTCGCCTACGAAGTGGAGCACCTTGGTCTGGGCACCGCCAGTGCAATGCACCATGCCGTGGATTTCTGGACGCAGTTCGTCGAGCAGACGCTTGATGACAGGAGCATAAGTGCGTGTTGGCGAAAGCACAAGTTTGCCAGCGTTTACAGGTGCACCCTCAACAGCATCGTCAAGACGATAGCCGCCACTGTAGACAAGCTCGTCGGGCACAGCGTGGTCGTAGCTCTCGGGATATTTCTCGGCAAGATATTTTGCGAACACGTCGTGGCGGGCACTTGTCAATCCGTTAGAACCCATTCCGCCGTTATACTCCTTCTCGTAGGTGGCTTGTCCGAAAGATGCAAGACCCACGATGACGTCGCCCGGACGGATGTTGGCATTGTCGATGACGTCCTTGCGCTTCATGCGGCAGGTGACGGTAGAGTCGACAATGATTGTGCGCACAAGGTCGCCAACGTCGGCAGTCTCGCCGCCTGTGGCGTAAACGCCTACGCCCATCTTTCTAAGGTCGGCAAGCAGTTCGTCTGTTCCGTTGATTACGGCAGAGATTACCTCGCCTGGAATAAGCATCTTGTTGCGGCCAATAGTGCTTGACACGAGGATGTTGTCTACAGCACCCACGCACAGAAGGTCGTCGGTGTTCATCACGATAGCATCCTGAGCCACACCCTTCCATACGCTAATGTCGCCAGTTTCCTTCCAGTAAAGGTAGGCAAGCGACGATTTTGTGCCTGCGCCGTCGGCGTGCATAATGTTGCAATACTCTGGGTCGCCACCGAGGATGTCGGGGATGATCTTGCAGAAAGCCTGAGGATAAAGACCTTTGTCGATGTTCTTTATGGCGTTGTGCACGTCTTCTTTAGCTGCGCTTACGCCGCGCATCATGTATCTGTTGGATTTGTCCATTATTGTGGTATTTTTTTTATATTGTTTTTTTATTTATAGTTGTTCTTCTCCATTCCAAAAATCCCAGCTTGCGAAAGCCTGAAGCAGCAACATCTCAAGTCCGTTCTTGGTGCTTGCTCCATATTTTGCTCCCTTCTTTAGGAACAGGGTTTCGTCGGGATTGTATATAAGGTCGTAGAGAATGGTGTGGCTGTCCATTGCCTCGTATGGCAGGTTGGGACATGTGTCGGCTTTGGGGTACATGCCGAGTGGGGTGCAGTTGACAATGACGTTGTAGTCTTTGACAATCTGTGGTGTGACTTCCTCATACGTTATGCAGCCGTCTTTTTTGTTGCGGCTTACGAACATGGTTTGCAGTCCGAGCGATTTCAGTCCGTACTCTATAGCTCGTGATGCTCCTCCAGTTCCAAGGATAAGTGCTTTCTTGTGGATAATCTCAAGCATTGGCTCAATGCTTCGCGTAAAGCCAATCACATCGCTGTTGAATCCTTTGAGGATTGTATTTTTCCCCTTATGGGTGATTCTTATTACATTCACCGCTCCTATCGCCCTTGCTTCTGGGCTAAGCTCGTCGAGGTAGCTTATAACCTTCTGCTTGTAGGGGATTGTTACGTTAAGACCTTTGAGCTCTGGATTTGAGGCGAGCACCTCAGGAAGGTCTTCAATCTGCGGAATCTCAAAGTTGATGTATCGCGCCTTGACCCCTTCGTTGGCAAATTTCTCGTTGAAGAAACCTACCGAAAACGAGTGTCCCAGCGGATAACCGATTAATCCATACTTATCCATAGTTGTAATGTTTAATTTCTTGTGACTGGAAATGTTCGATAATTACTTTGTAGCGAAATACATAGTGCAGATACCGAATGTGAGCCTTTTGAACGAGGCTTCCTCAAATCCTGCTTTCTTGAGGATTTCCACCATTCGTTCTCCTTGTGGAAACGCTTCTATTGTCGCTGTGAGATATGAGTAGGCGGTTTGGTCGCCTGAGATGAGTCTGCCATAGATAGGCAGGACTGTGTGCGAGTAGACTTTGAAAAGTTGCTTCATGGGGAAGTGCACGGGAGTGGTAAGCTCTACAATGCAAAGATGTCCACCCTTTTTCAGCACTCTGTGCATCTCGCGTAGCCCTTTGTCGAGGTCTTGGAAATTACGGATGCCGAATGCTGCTGTCACCGCGTCGAATGTCGACTCCTCAAACGACAAGGCCATGCAGTCTTCCTTGCTGAACGAAATGGTTTTGTCAAGTCCCAAGGCTTTGGTCTTTTGTCTGCCTACCTCCATCATTCCTTCGCTGATGTCGGCACCTACAAGTCGGGCAGGATGCAGCATTTTTGCGGCCTGAATAGCAAAGTCGCCTGTTCCGGTGGCGATGTCAAGCATAACTTGCGGATGGTATGGCTTCAGCTGCTTCAGCGCAAAGTGTCGCCATGCCTTGTCGATGTTCCACGACAGACGGTGGTTGAGCTTGTCATAGGAGTGGGCTATGTTGTCGAACATCATCTCAACCTGCGCTCCTTTTTCCTGGTTGTCGTTGTAGGGCTTTATTTTTTCTTGTCCGTAAGACATGGGAGTTGTTATTTATTAATTTATTAATTTTGTTTGAGGGTGTTTCTGTTCTTGCAGCATTTACTGTTCATACAGCATTTGTGCCATTATGCCTGTTTTCAGCTATTCAGCTTCTAAAGCTATTTGTTTATGAGGAAGTTGAATATTTAGGGGTGATTAAGTTTGAGTATAGTGGGTTTATCCCATACCCTCTTACTTACAAATATTGGGTGTAGAATACCGGTTGCTGGATTTTCTTCATCCGGCAACAAGTATTCTGCACCCTATTGTTTCCTTGCTACTTGCGTGTGGCAAGGTATTCGCTTACGTTCTTCTCAATGCGAGCGGCGATGTCGCCATCTTCGGCTGTCTTGTCGAACTTCTCACCAGTGATGTGCTCGTAGAGCTCGATGTAGCGGTCGCTAACGCTCTCGGCATATTCATCAGTGATTTCAGGCATTACCTGTCCAGGCTCGTTCATGAAGTCGTGCTCGATGAGCCACTGGCGTACAAACTCCTTTGAGAGTTGCTTTTGTGGCAGGCCTTTCTCAAACTTCTCCTCGTAGCCGTCGGCATAGAAGTAGCGGCTTGAGTCGGGAGTGTGGATTTCGTCGATAAGGTAAACCTTGCCGTCGCGCTTGCCGAACTCATACTTTGTGTCGACAAGGATAAGTCCGCGCTTTGCAGCCATCTCCTGTCCGCGCTGGAAAATCTTGCGTGTGTAGTCCTCCATAACGGCGTAGTCCTCAGCACTTACGATGCCCTGGGCAATGATTTCCTCCTTTGAAATGTTGAGGTCGTGACCCTCGTCGGCCTTAGTGGTAGGTGTGATGATAGGCTCTGGGAAACGCTGGTTTTCCTTCATGCCCTCAGGAAGCTTAACTCCGCACAACTCGCGGCATCCTTCCTTGTAAGCACGCCATGCAGAACCTGTGAGAATTGAGCGAATGATCATTTCTACGCGGAATCCCTCACACTTCAGACCTACTGTCACCATTGGGTCGGGAGTGGCGAGTTTCCAGTTAGGGCAGATGTCGGTGGTTGCGTCAAGGAATTTGGCTGCAATCTGGTTCAACACTTGTCCCTTGAAAGGAATGCCCTTAGGCAGAATCACGTCGAATGCAGAGATTCTGTCGGTGGCTACCATTACGATTACATCATCGTTGATGTCATACACGTCGCGTACTTTTCCGTGGTACACGCTCTTCTGTCCTTCGAAATGAAAATCAGTTTGTGTAAGTGCTTTCATAATTTTCTAATATGTTTTTATATTTGTTTTATGAATCCTTGTTATTGATGCCTGAGTGTTGATGTTGGCCTTGCAGCCAATTGCTCGGCATTATTGCTGTGTATTCTCCTCAGCCTTCTTCACCCCTGCCTTTTTATCCTCAGTCTTCTTTTCTTCGGCCTTGCTGTCGTGGGCTTCGTAGGCGTTGACAATTCTTGTCACAAGTTTATGGCGCACAATGTCCTTTTGTCCAAGGCTTACAAAGCCAATGCCTTCAACATTTTTTAGGATGTTAAGGGCTTCGGTGAGTCCGCTTTTCTGTCCTCGTGGCAGGTCGATCTGCGTCATGTCGCCAGTAATAATCATCTTCGTGTTCCATCCCATACGTGTAAGGAACATTCGTAGCTGCGCTGGAGTTGTATTTTGCGCTTCGTCGAGTATCACCACTGCGTCGCTCAATGTTCTGCCTCGCATGAATGCCAAGGGAGCTATCTGAATGACATTCTTTTCCATCATGTCTTGCAACTTCACCGCTGGCAGCATGTCCTCAAGCGCATCGTACAAGGGCTGCAGGTAGGGGTCGATTTTGTCTTTCATATCTCCAGGCAGGAATCCCAACTTCTCGCCAGCTTCCACGGCAGGGCGCGAGAGGATAATCTTGCGGATTGTCTTCTCCTTCAAAGCTCTTACTGCTAAAGCTATGCTGAGATATGTCTTTCCTGTACCTGCAGGACCCGTGGCGAACACCATGTCGTTTTCTGCGTAAGCGTCGATCAACTTTTGCTGATTCTCGCTTTTGCATTTGATGGGTTTGCCTGATATATTGTATACAATGACGCCTTTCACACCATCAGCCTTGGTCTGTCTGCCCTTGATGATGTCGAGAATGTCTTCTTCGTTTATATTGTTGAATTTCAGTACATGACGGCGCATCTTTTCTACGTTTTCTTCAAACGCAGCCATCTCTTCCTCATCTCCAAGCACACGTATCACGTTGTCGCGAGCGACAATACGTAGCTTGGGGTAGAGCGACTTTATTATTTGCAGATGCCCGTTGCCCGCCCCGTAGAAAACCACGGGGTCAATGTCTTCCAATATGATATGCTTTTCTATCAAAATCTGTATATATGTTGTTCTGTTTGCAAAGTTAGTGAAAATCTTCCGATTATAAGCGAAGTGTAAAAGATTTTTTATTATATAAAAATAAACAAGTTTGTTTTGTGTTGTCTTCGATTTGTGCTAACTTTGCATTTATGAAAATAACAAACAAGAGATATTTGCAGGGATTGAGTATTGCTGTAGTGGTTTTGGCGATAGTTCGCAGTGTGTTTCCGCAAGTTGCAGAGCATGATTCGGCGAAAGCTGTGGCTAATAATATTGGCGCAATATCAAGTGTAGGTAACGACAGTTCGACGACTGTTGCAAAATATAATAAGGTGGCGTCAACTCAAGATGTTGATGTGGCTAATGATTCTGCTCAGTTGGTTGCAGATGTGGACAACGCCGCTATGATGGATAGTCCGCGTCCTATTGGTCGTCCTTCTTTGTTCTTCAATGCCGACGGCACTCAGGTGAAAAACCGTATTTATAGTGTGCCCAACTTCGGCAAGGCTTTCCCCGACCAGAACGATGTGCAGCTTGTTGCCGCCAATCGTCATGGTGTGAAGGCCGTTATCGACCGTAATGATGCTGAGCGCCGCAAGTCGGAACTTGTGTATGTGGGCAGCAGCCCGTTCTATCATGTCGACAATCTCAAGAGCAGCATTCCTTATCTCGTGCCCCGTGCTGCTGTCTTGCTTCAAGATATTGGCAAGAATTTTTTCGACAGTTTGCAGACAAAACAAATTCCGTTGCACAAGATTATTGTGACTTCCGTATTGCGTAGCAAGGCCGACGTGGCAAAACTTCGCTCGCACAACGGCAATGCCACTGAAAATTCGTGTCATCTTTATGGCACAACCTTTGATGTCTGCTACAATCGTTATAAGACTGTTGAGGACCCCGAGGGCGTTGCCCGTCGCAAAGTGCGCAACGACACTCTAAAGTGGGTGCTCAGCGAGGTGCTCAACGATATGCGCCAAAACAACCGTTGCTACATTAAATATGAGGTGAATCAAGGTTGTTTTCACATTACTGTTAATTGATGGCGTTGTTACAGGTCTTTCAGCATCACCTCTCTTTGTTGCGCAAGATAGTTGGCTCTTTGAGCCATTATCTGTTTCCAGGCAGGTGTGGCTATCTTTTTTATGTCGATGTCGAGAGCCCATTTGCCATAGGCTTCCATTCGGTCGATAAGTGTGCCTACTGACAGGCGTGAGAGACATTCTGCCGGCTGGTAGTGCACGGTTTCTCCCTTGTCGCCGTTTGATATTTCTGTTAGAATGTGAATCTGGGTAAGCTCATAGAGCAATTCGTTCACAATTCTAATAGGTATTCCCGTTTGCAGCTTCAGTTCGAGAGCCGAGAAGGGTTTGCCGCCTTTGGCAAACCTTTTGCATATTTGGCTTGCAAGTACAATACATAGTAGCATTTTGTAGCGGTGGCTTATTTCCTCTGTCTTTGTTTTGAAGGCAAATTCCTCCATGTTCTGGCTCGCATAGCATAGCTCAGCCCCGAACAAGCATATCAGCCATGAAATTTGCACCCAAAGCATGAACAGAGGCAAGGCGGCAAACGAACCATAGATGGCGTTGTAGCTGCTCACCCAAATCTGCGAATGAATGTAGAATAGCTGTAGCCCCTGCATTGCAACACCTGCAAGCACACCTGGAGCAATGGCGTAGCCAATCTTCACTTTAGTATTGGGCATGAACACGTAGAGAGAGATGAAAACCCCCGACATTAGAATGTATGGCATCAGCTGGATGAAGAATTGCATCAGCGGACCGAGTAGCATAGTGTCCTCTATTTGCTTGAATATTGTTGCGAAGAAGATACTTATACCCGAGGTGATTACTATCACCAATGGCACAAGCAGGAACATTGATGTATAATCGGTGATGGTGCGAAACAGGCTGCGTGGTTTCTTTACCTGCCAGATATAGTTGAAGGTCTGCTCAATGTTGCTCACCAGCATTATTACCGTGAACAGCATGAATATAAGTCCTATGCCAAGGAATAGTCCGCTCTTTGTATGCACGAGATAGGAGTTTACGAATCCGATGATTGTCTCTGCTGCCTGTGGCTGGCTTGAGAAAGAATTTCTAAACCATTCCTCTATGTATTTGTTGTAGCCGAAGCCTCGCGCAATGGCAAACACCACGGCGAGAATTGGCACTATGGCGAGTAGGGTGGAGTAGGTAAGGGCTGCGGCTGCACTTGTTATGCGTTTGGTGGTGGTAAATTCCACGGCAAGAATGAGTTTCTTCAGAATTGAATAGATGAAGTAGCGCAATGGCGACACGCTGTCGCGCTTGATGCTCCAAATTCCAACTGTGAAGAACTTATATAGATAATTGTATGTAGACTTAATATCCATTCTGCTAATAATTTAAATTGTTCAATCATGTTAAATGAGAGTGGTGTTTAGTACTTCATCATTTATTATACTGTACCAGTATTTGTAATCTTCCTTTTACTATCGTATATTAGTATTCCAAATACGGTTGAATTCTCTTAATGTCGTTGTCGGTGAATTCCTTCATCAGTCTCAACTCTTTTATATCTTTTATTTCTCCATGCAAGCGTCGATAGTCGGTTATTGCTCGTGCTTGGTAATAATTGATGTATGGATGATTGCGCAACTGCTTAAGGCTCAGCTGGTTTACCTTCAGTTTCTTTATGTGGCCGCTGTCAATATTAATGAAGTCAAGGGCTTCTTTTGGAAAATCCTCTATGTCCAACAGCTGTTCTTTATCAAAGAAGCCACCAAGCTGTTCGCGGTAGCGCACAATCCTTCGGGCGAAGTAGCTGCCTATACCCGGTATTGTCTTTAAGGCAGTTGTGTCGGCTGAGTTTACTGACAGGTGTTCTCCAGCATGGAGTTTTGGTGAATAATTGGCCTGATGTTTGGGAGAAACACCTGCAGGAGTTCCGTTGCCGGAAGGGTTGCGTTCTGAATTTCTGTTCTCGTGGTTTTGGTTTGCCGAAGAACTGTAGGTGGATTTGTAGTATGTGTTTGGGCGTGAGTAGTAGTTTTGTTGTCTGGCTCTCTTTACTTCTGCGAGTTCATAAGCAGGGCGGTAGTCTTCGCCGATGCGGATGTATGAAGCCAGCCGTTTATAGTCTTTTGCTGTCAGTCCGTAGACATAGGCAAAGTCTTCTTTCTTGCGGTAGATTCCGCCTTTTGCACGGTATTTGTATATGCTTCTCACCTGCCACGGTTGCAGACCGAGTTGCAGCAATTGTGTGCTGTCAGCAGTATTCGGGTCGAAATAAAAAAGTTTTGTTTCTTTATTTTCAACTTTATAGTTGTATTTTTTGCCTTTGTATGCAGGATTTTGTTTTGCCGAAAAATCCGACTCTTGCTTATTTGATTTGTCGGGATTTTCTGGAGTATTACTTTCATTGCCTACAAAGTTCAAAGCATATATCGCAATGCCGACAAATGTTGTGAGCACAAGTATTGCCAGTATTGCGCGACGGTCGCTTTTGGGTATGTAGAAGTATTTCTTGAACAGCATAGTTTGTCGTTTGTGAGTTTGTAGACTAATATCTATGCAAAAATAGGGAAATAAAACGAGAAAAACAAGTCTGAACTTGAAAATAACGAAAAAAAGTATCTGTAATATATTAAACAAAGCTCTTTAAAAGTGCTTGTGGTTAAATAAACGGTAGGTTTTGTAGAATTGATTGTAGGATGATAAATTGACAGTTGTAATAAAAAATAATGGTGAGAATAAAAATGAGGGTGAGTCAAAACCCTAATTGTTGAGTTTTGTCACACCCTCACAATAGCCCTATTGCGTGTTGTTTATAGAATTTTTACTTAATCAAATCAACTGAACGCTTGAGGAACGAGTCAAGAGCGGCTCCCTTAAGCATTCCGTTCTGAAGAAGTGCAAGGTCGATGAGCTGGTGTACAATCTTGTTGTTCTTAGCATAAGAAGCTATTATGCCATTCTTCTTTGTGCGCTGCTCCTCTATAGATTTCTCTGTGTTCTTTACGTCGTCCTTCTCCTCCTGAGTTATCTCCTCTGGCTTCTTCTTGCCCTGCTCCTGGTGGAGTGCAGCCAAGCGTGCCTCAAGACCCTTGAGTTCGCTGTCAACAGGCTTCAGCTCTTCGGCGCAGTTCTCCTTCTCATTGTTCAATACAATTCTGATGAGCGGATGGTCGCTGTTGAGCACGAGGTTGAAGGCGTCAGGCATCTGTGCATAGAACGACATTCCTGGCTGGAACTTGCTCGCCTCCTTCATTCTTCGCATATATTCGCTCTGAGTGATGAGCACAGGCAGTGCCTGCTCGCCAAGACTCTGAACGTCGACGTAGAACTCCGTCTTGTCCAAGTTTGGCAGCTGTGAACGGAAGGTCTCTGACAGATTGTCCTTGTCGTCCTTTGGCAGTTCGTTGCCCTTGTTCTCTTCCTTCACGATAAGACGGTCGACGATGTCGGCGTCAACGCGGCTGAAGCGAGTCTTCTCCAATTTCTGCTCAAGCATCGAAACCATAGGTGTGTCGAGCTGTCCGTCGAGCAGCAGCACATTGTAGCCCTTGTTCTTTGCAGCTTCAATATAGCTGTATTCTCCCTCCTTGTCGTTGGCATAGAGGTAGATGATGTTGCCTTCCTTGTCGGTCTGGTTGTCCTTAACGAGAGTCTTGTACTCGTCGTAGGTGAAGTATTTTCCGTCAACGTCCTTCAGCAATGCGAAATCCTTGGCTCTGTCGTAGAAGTCTTCCTGCGAGAGCATTCCGTAGTTGATGAAAATCTTGAGGTCGTCCCACTTCTCCTCATATTCCTTGCGGTTCTCCTTGAAGATGGAGGCGAGGCGGTCGGCAACTTTCTTTGTGATGTATTTCGAGATTTTCTTCACGTTGGCATCGCTCTGAAGGTAAGAGCGGCTCACGTTAAGAGGAATGTCTGGAGAATCGATTACTCCATGGAGCAGAGTGAGGAACTCAGGCACAATACCTTCTACCTGGTCGGTCACGAACACCTGGTTGCAATACAGCTGAATCTTGTTTCGCTGTAGTTCAATGTTCGACTTTATGCGTGGGAAGTAGAGGATGCCGGTGAGGTTGAACGGATAGTCAACGTTGAGGTGAATCCAGAACAACGGCTCATCCTGCATAGGATATAATGTGCGGTAGAAGCTCTTGTAGTCCTCGTCCTTAAGTGTGCTTGGAGTCTTGGTCCACAGCGGCTCTACATTGTTGATTATGTTGTCTTCGTCGGTGTCCACCTGCTTGCCGTCCTTCCAGTCGGTCTTCTTGCCGAAGGCCACTGGTACGGCCATGAACTTGCAATATTTGTTGAGTAGTTCCTGAATCTTCGACTTCTCGAGGAATTCCTTGCAGTCGTCGTCGATGTGGAGCACGATGTCCGAACCGCGGTCTGCCTTCTCGGCGTCGCTGATTTCGAACTCAGGGCTACCGTCGCAGCTCCACTTGATTGCCTTAGCGCCTTCCTTGTAGCTGCGAGTGATGATGTCCACCTTCTTGCTCACCATGAATGATGAGTAGAATCCCAAGCCAAAGTGTCCGATGATGGCGTTGGCGTTGTCCTTGTATTTGTCAAGGAAGTCGGTTACACCAGAGAATGCTATCTGGTTGATGTATTTGTTGATTTCCTCTTCGGTCATGCCGATGCCTCGGTCGCTGATGGTGAGAGTGCCCTTGTCGGTGTCGAGGCTTACGCGCACGGTGAGGTCGCCAAGTTCGCCCTTGAAGTCGCCACGCTCAGCGAGGGTTTTGAGCTTCTGTGTAGCGTCGACAGCGTTTGACACCATCTCGCGAAGGAAAATCTCATGGTCTGAATAAAGAAATTTCTTGATAACCGGGAATATGTTCTCGGTTGTTACTCCAATATTACCTTTCTGTGCCATAATAATATTATAATAATGTGTATTTTTATTTGTTTATTTCATATTTTATGTTGACATTGCCAATTGTGACAACGCAATTGTCTGTTGCGACAATACACTGGCTATATTGCAAATAACATGCCAAAAAATCTCTTTATTCAGATTGTCACATTCTTTTCTCTATGAATTTAGCACACAATGTCGTGCAGGATTTCCGACAGAGTGGGGTGGATGTGTATTGTGTCGGCAAGCTGCTGTGTAGTGGCTCCAAGGTTGATAAGAGTTGAAACCTCCTGCACCAAGTCCGAGGCGTGAGCGCCGAAGGCGTGGCAGCCTATGATGCGATTGTTGTCGGCTGTGTCGACAAGCAGCTTCAGCATACCGTCGGTCTCGTTCATGGCGAGAGCCTTGCCGTTGGAGCGGTAGAAGCCCTTGCGGCATTCGTATTGTCTGCCTTCTGCCTTAAGCTGGTCTTCGGTTGGACCAACGCTTGCGGCCTCAGGATTGGTGAATATTGCCGAAGGCATAATGTCGAACTTGATGTTGTCGGTTTTGCCGAGAATTTTGTTCACCACGTGCAGGCCCTGGAATGTGGCAGCATGAGCGAGCATGCATCTTCCGTTTACGTCGCCAATTGCATAGATGTTGGCTGTTGTTGTCTGAAAATCGTCGTCCACATTAATACCCTTGGGCGAATATTCCACGCCAGCCATCTCCAGTTCAAGCCCTTCGGTGTTGGGCTTTCTGCCAGTGGCTATAAGCACAAGGTCGGCGTCGGTATGTAGCGGTTTGCCCTTCTTTTCATAATTTACGGTGAGCTGACGATTGCCCTCAGCGTCTGTAGTCTCTGTAATCGACTTTACGGCCGATTGCATTGAGAATTCCACACCGCGCTTGCCTATTGTCTGGCGCAGACGTTTGGCTATGTCGCTGTCAAGCACAGGCAGACATTCTTTAAGAAATTCCACTACCGTGACTTGTGTGCCGAAGCTGCTGAACACAGAGGCAAACTCCATTCCTATCACACCTGCGCCAATGATGCACAGACGTTTTGGCAGATGGTCAATGCTGAGCAGTTGTGTTGAGTTGATAACTCCAGGGAGTTGCAAGCCTTCAACAGGCGGGCATTTGGAGTCGCTGCCTGTGGCTATGATAATATTGTCGGCTGTGTATTCCTCTTCGTTCACGACCACTGTTTTCGAATCCTTGAATTTGGCAAAGCCGTGAACCATGGTAATGTTTGGTTGCTTCATCAAAGCTTCAACACCGCTGCGCAACTGATTGACTACTTGGTTTTTGCGCTCCATTACGGCAGCGAAGTTCAAGGCGTAGCCCTCACCCTCAAGTCCGAAGGTGTTGGCCTCGTGCAGTGTGTCTATGATCTCAGCATTTCTGCATAATGTCTTGGTTGGGATGCATCCACGGTTAAGGCAAGTGCCGCCAGCGTCTTCTGCCTCGACTATTACCACCGAGAGCGAGTGTTGAGCGGCATATTGTGCGGCGCGGTAGCCGCCAGGGCCTGAGCCGATTATGAGGAGGTCGGATTTTGTCATGTTATAAATAGATTTTTTGATAAGCTATTAGTAAGGAGGAGTCCTTGCTGTTTGTAAGATGTTCTTTCGAATAATGGAGTGATGCAAACTATAGGATGTAAGGATAAAATGTAGGAGACTAAGGCTGGGAATCCGTAGCCTCCTACATTTTGATGTCTAAATTCTAATATAAAGTACTTTCACACCATTCAACTCAACGGATGAACATTCTTTAATTGTTAAGTTGTTTCCACGTCAGCACGGGCTGTTTGGCTGCAGCCACATCGTCGGCACGTCCGGTTGGTGTGTTGTGAGGAGCAGTCTTCACCACTTCCGGATTTTCTTTGGCTTCCTGAGCGATGGTGCGCAGTACACCGATGAACTGGTCGAGAGTCTCAACGCTTTCGTTCTCAGTAGGCTCTATCATCATCGACTCGTGGAAGAGCAACGGGAAGTAGATAGTAGGAGCATGGTAGCCATAGTCGAGCAGACGTTTTGCCACGTCCATAGTTGTCACGCCAGTAGACTTGTCCTTGAGTCCGTCGAACACAAACTCATGCTTGCAGACACGTGGAATAGGCAACTCGTAAACGTCCTTCAACGACTCCTTCACATAGTTGGCATTGAGTGTAGCCAATGGTCCCACCATGCGAATGTTCTCCTTGCCGAGGGTGAGGATATATGAGTAGGCACGCATCATCACGGCAAAGTTACCGAAGAATTCGCCCACATGGATGCTGTCGGCATTGCCGCAAACGAGACGGTATTCGTCGCCGTCCTTCTCCACCTTAGGTACTGGCAAGAATTGTTCCAAACCCTTGCGCACGCCCACTGGACCTGAGCCAGGACCGCCGCCACCGTGAGGAGTTGAGAATGTCTTGTGCAGATTGATGTGCATTACGTCGAAGCCCATGTCGCCCGGACGGCACACGCCGAGCATAGGGTTGAGGTTAGCTCCGTCGTAGTACATGAGTCCGCCGCATTCGTGCACGAGCTTTTCTATTTCGGGAATCTTGCATTCGAAGAGTCCGAGTGTGTTGGGGTTGGTCATCATCATGGCGGCGATGGTGTCGTCGAGCAGTCCCTTGAGGTCCTCCACGTCAACCACTCCGTCGGCTGTTGACTTCACCTCCACAATCTCAAGTCCGCAGACAGCAGCCGAGGCAGGGTTGGTGCCATGAGCCGAGTCGGGTACGATTACCTTTGTGCGTTTTACGTCGCCACGGCTCTGGTGGTAAGCTCTAATCACCATGAGTCCGGTGAGCTCGCCATGTGCTCCTGCGAAAGGATTGAGTGTGAATTCCTCAAGACCTGTTATGGCAGAAAGCGAACGCTGCATGTCGTAGTAAACCTTTAATGCGCCCTGTATAGTGTGTTCAGGCTGAAGCGGATGCAGCTGTGCAAACTGTGGCATGGCAGCCACTTCCTCGTTGATGATGGGGTTATATTTCATTGTGCAGCTACCCAATGGATAGAAGCCGTTGTTCACGCCGAAGTTGTTGTTGCTGAGGTTGGTGTAATGGCGCACCACTGTCAACTCGTCACATTCGGGCAACTGAGCGTCTTCTTTACGGCGAAGCTCGGCAGGCAGCTCATGATGACCGAACTGGTTGCGTGGGAGCGAATAGCCACGTCTTCCGGGATGCGAAAGTTCAAAAATCAGATTTCCATAAAGTCGATTGTTCATAGCTGTTCCTCCTTTGCGATATTTACGAGTTGGTCAATTTCTTCCTTAGTGCGTTTCTCGGTTACGGCAAACATAATGGTATGGTCGCCAGTCTTAACTCCTCCAAGTATTCCTGCTTCGATGAATCGGCGCTGCAAAGCGTCGACGTCGCCCTTGTATTCAAGGTTAAACTCATTGAAGAACGGACGGTTGTAACAGTCTGCAAACAAGCCAGTTGCCACAAGTGCATCGTGCATGTAGTGAGCTCCGTCGTAGGACATCTGCGCAGCCTCCTTTAGTCCCTCCTTGCCCATCACCGACATATATATGGTGACGAACAGAGCCATGAGCGACTCGTTGGAGCAGATGTTTGAAGTAGCCTTCTGACGGCGTATGTGCTGCTCGCGAGCCTGCAGGGTGAGCACAAACACGCGCTGTCCGCGGTTGTCGGTAGTCTTGCCCACGATGCGGCCCGGCATCTTGCGCATGAGCTTTTCGGTGCAGCACATGTAGCCCACCGATGGTCCGCCCATCGACATTGGGATGCCCAGCGACTGTCCGTCGCCTACAGCTACGTCGGCTCCCCATTCGCCTGGAGTCTTGAGCAGGGCAAGGTCGGCAGCCACACTATTCATTATGAATAGGGCCTTCTTTGCGTGGCAAGAGTCGGCAAAGCCCGAGTAGTCTTCCACCACACCATAGTAGTTGGGTTGCTGCACAATAACGCCAGCCACGCCACCTTTCTCCAGACGCTCGTCCATCTTGGCCTTGTCGGTAGCGCCATCGTTGGCGTCGATAAGCTCTACGTTGAATCCGTGGAAATGAGCGTAGGTTTTCACCACGTCAATCACCTTCGGGTCGACGGTAGAGGAAACGAGCACGGTGTCGGTCTTTTTGGTTGAAGCCATTGCCATAATGGCAGCCTCGGCTGTGGCAGTAGAGCCGTCGTACATCGACGCGTTGGAAATGTCCATGCCCGTAAGCTCAGCCATCATGCTTTGATATTCGAATATATAATGAAGCGTACCTTGCGAGATTTCGGCTTGGTAGGGAGTGTAGCTCGTGAGAAATTCCGATCGCTGGAGGATGTTAGGCACTACGGCAGGGGTGTAGTGGTCGTAGCATCCAGCTCCGGCAAACACGGTGAGACGGCGGTTCTTGTCGCCTAACTTTTCGAAGAGGTTGCGTATTTCAGCTTCGCTCATAGCTTCGGGCAGGTCGTATTCGCCCTTAAAGCGTATCTGTTCAGGCACATCGCAGTAGAGGTCGTCGAGCGACTTCATGCCGCAGCGTGCGAGCATCTGCTGGATTTCCTCCTCGGTATGTGGAAAGAATTTGAAGTTCATAGTAGTGTGGATGGTTAATGGTTTAGGATGTGGGTTTAGGGAGAATTAAGAAATAAAAGACTAAGAACTAAGAAATTCTTTTGTCTATTGCTTGCTTAGTTGTTAGGGTATATAGGGAGAGTTCTTGTGAGGAAGATTCTCTTACCCCTGACCACGCACATTTTTTACCCTTTTTCACCTCTAAACTTGCTATAGTGGAATCCTTAATTCTTAGTCAGTAGTTTCTTAATTCTATTTGCAGATTTCCTCGTAGGCAGCTGCGTCCATGAGGTTGTCAAGCTCGGTCTTGTCCGACAGCTCCACCTTCATGATCCAGTTCTCAAAAGCGTCCTTGTTGATAAGCTCAGGATTATCCTCAAGAGCCTCGTTCACCTCAACCACGGTGCCAGAAACAGGAGAGATAAGGTCGCTTGCTGCCTTCACGCTCTCTACTGCGCCAAAGTCCTCGCCAGCTTCCACCTCGTCGTCCACCTCAGGCATGTCAACGTAAACCACGTTGCCAAGAGCATTCTGAGCATAGTCTGTGATACCTACATAAGCGAAATCGCCTTCTACCTTAACATATTCGTGTGACTCTGAGTAGTAGAGTCCTTCAATTACTTTTGCCATTTTGTTAATTTGTTTGTCGTTAGTTATTATTTTTTTTTATTTATTTTCTATCTTTATTCATGTTCCGCATGTATTTTTTTCACATGCAGTCATTACTTCTTGTAATGTTTGTCGTAGAACTTCTTCTTCACCACAACGCCTGGGAATGTCTTTTTGCGAATCTGAATCTCAAGTTCGGTTCCGAGTTTAGCGAATCGGGCGTCAACAAGCGCCATGCACACCGACTTGTCGGTAGAGATGGTGTGGTAGCCAGTGGTCACATAGCCTATTTCTTCGCCCTCGTGTAGCACTTTGTAGCCGTGGCGCGGTATGGCACGGTCGGTCAGTTCAATGCCGACAACTCTCTGCTTTGCGCCTTCGGCCTTCTGCTGGGCCAGAGCCTCCTTGCCAATGAATTCGGGCTTGTCGAGCTTGCAGAACATGCTCAGTCCGGCCATTACCGGTGTGATGTCCTTCGACAGTTCGTCGCCGTAGAGCGGCAGTCCCACCTCAAATCTCAAGGTGTCGCGGCAGCCCAGTCCGCAAGGTTTGCAGCGTCCCGAAGCCATGAGCTTGTCCCACTGCTTGTTGATGAACTCGTGTGAGGCATAAATTTCGAATCCGTCCTCGCCGGTGTAGCCAGTGCGGCTTATGATGATAGTCTCGCCGTCGATGTCCACGGTCTTGGCTGTGTAGAACACGAGCTCCTTGCATTCTATGCCAAGCACTTCCTCCACAACCTTCTCGCCCTCAGGACCCTGCACGGCCAGCTGTCCGTAGTAGTCGGAGCGGTTGGCAAACTCCACATCGTATCCCTCCAGATGGCTCTTCATCCACTCCACATCCTTGTCGATGTTGGCAGCGTTGATAACGAGGAAGAAGTCCTCTTCGCCCATTTTGTAGACGAGCAGGTCGTCGACGGTTCCGCCGTCCTCGTAGCACATCATTCCGTAGAATATTTTGCCCACAGGAGCTCCGGTCACGTCGTTGGTGAAGATATGGTTGACGTAGCGCTCAGCGTCGGGACCCTTAACGGTCACCTCGCCCATGTGCGACACGTCGAACACGCCGCAATCCTGACGCACAGCGTTGTGCTCGTCAGTTATGTTGGAATACTGGATAGGCATGATGAATCCGCCAAAAGGTTGCATCAAAGCTCCGAGAGCCACGTGCTTGTCGTAAAGACAGGTTTTCTTTTCCATATTGTTTCGGTTTTTATTAATAGATTAGTCTGATGAAATCCTCCTTTTTCAGGTTCAGGATAATGTCGTCGAGGCGGTCGGGCAGGGCAGCCGCCAAGCTTTCGGGGTTGAGCTGCTTGCCTTTCAGAGGTTGTATTATACCCTCGCCGATGTCGCCCACAAGGAAGAAGTCGCCCTTCACGTCGATGTCGTGAATTATGTCGTTTTTCATCTCCAGGCTCACCGCGAAGTCGCCCACGCCCTCTATCCTTCCCTTGCGGTTGATGTTGTAGCGCGGGTTGTTGCCGTAGATGAATTCCGGTGTGGTGTACTCCTTTTCTATTTCCTCCACTCCGGCTATGTCGTTGTCGCTCAGCGTGATTTCGCTGTCGCAAAGGTCTTTTTTTACGAACTCCTTAAACTCCTCGATGTCGAGCGAAATGTGGTCTTTGAGCAGCGTGATGTGCTGTCTTACGCTCTGTATTCCCTTCGACACGAGTTTCTCATCTGTAGGAGTTATGGCCCCCACCATGTTCTGCATGTTGGTGTCGTAGAGCATTGTGCCGTGCACGATGCTTCGCCCTGGTATGTGGTAGAAGGCGTTGCCCGACACCTTGCGGTTGCCTATCATGATGTCGTTGCGTCCGCTTGCCTTGGCGTCTACTCCGAGTCGGCGTAGAGTCTCGGCCACCATTTCCACGTATCGTGTGAATGTAAGGCTCACGTTTTCGTCGGGTGTTATGTAGGAGAACATTATGTTGCTCATGTCGGCGTATACGCATCCTCCGCCACTCTTTCTTCTAAAAGTGTTGATGTGGTGGTTTCTGCAGTAATCAATGTTCACCTCGTTTTCTATCAGTTGGTTTCGCCCGAAAATCACGGTTGGCTGCACTTGCCACATGAAGAAATATTCATTCTGTGGCAGTTTTCTCGCTACATATTCCTCCATTGCAAGATGGAAAGTAAGTTTTCGTTCGCCGAAATTCTCAGGTAAGGCTACATATATCATAGATTATTTCGATTATTATTTTTAGTCTTAAGTATTCTCTGCAAACTTACACATTTTTATTCATTATTCTACCATTTATTCAAAGGATTTTTTCGGCTTTAAGAAACTTTGACACTTTGACATTCTTACACTTTGACACCCCAGCCGTTTAGTCTGTTTTCTCCTGCTATTTAGCATGTTTTTTTGTCCATGCCCTTCTGTCTGGATTTTTTAAAATAAAAAAAGCCCTGAAAAGGCTGAGGCATTACTTTGGATAATACCTCGTCTTTTCAGAGCCACGAACTTATAAACTTGTGCACTATGAAAACAATGCCTTGATTAAGCCTCAATAGCAGCTACGCCAGGGAGCACCTTGCCCTCGATAGCCTCGAGCAGAGCGCCACCGCCGGTAGAGATGTAAGAAACCTGGTCGGCCAAGCCGAACTTGTTGATGCATGCTACTGAGTCGCCGCCACCGATGAGCGAGAAAGCGCCCTCCTTGGTAGCCTCGGCGATAGCGTCGGCGATAGCCTTAGAGCCACCTGCGAAGTTGTCGAACTCGAACACGCCGGCAGGACCGTTCCAGAGGATGGTCTTTGCGCCATTGATAGCGTCGGCGAAGAGCTTGCGTGTCTCAGGACCTGCGTCCATGCCTTCCCAACCCTCTGGGATAGCGTTTGACGGGCAAACCTGAGTGTTGCAGTCGTTCTTGAAGTCGTCACCGCATACAGAGTCGGTGCCAAGTACGAGGTTCACGCCGTTCTCCTTAGCCTTCTTGATAACGTCGAGAGCTACGTCGAGCTTGTCGTCCTCGCAGATTGACTTGCCAATCTGACCGCCCTGAGCCTTGGCGAATGTATAAGTCATACCGCCGCAGAGGATGAGGTTGTCAACCTTTGTGAGGAGGTTCTCGATGATGCCAATCTTTGTAGAAACCTTAGAACCACCCATGATAGCTGTGAACGGGCGCTTGATGTTGCCGAGAACGGCGTCAACGGCGTTCACCTCTTTCTCCATGAGGTAGCCGAGCATCTTGTGGTCCTTGTCGAAGTACTCGTCGATAACGGCTGTAGATGCGTGCTTGCGGTGAGCAGTACCGAAGGCGTCCATCACGTAGCAGTCGGCGTAAGAAGCGAGCTTCTTGGCGAACTCCTGCTGGCGGCCCTTCATTTCCTTCTTTGCAGCGTCGAACTCAGGTGTGCCCTTTTCTACGCCTACTGGCTTGCCTTCCTCCTCAGGATAGAAGCGGAGGTTCTCAAGCAGAAGAGCCTCGCCCGGCTTCAAAGCGGCAGCCTCCTCAGAAGCGTTGCCACAGTCCTTTGCGAACTTAACCTCAACGCCGAGAGCCTTAGACACGTTAGGAACGATCTGGCTCAAAGAGAGCTTCATGTTCACCTTGCCCTTTGGCTTGCCCATGTGCGACATCATGATGAGAGCGCCACCGTCGGCGAGCACCTTCTTCAATGTGGGGAGGGCACCACGGATACGGGTGTCGTCGGTTACGTTTCCGTTCTCGTCCAATGGCACGTTGAAGTCAACGCGTACGATTGCCTTTTTGCCGGCAAAGTTGAAATCTTCGATTTTCATTTCTGTATATTTTTATTTGTAAAGTTAGAAATATCTTTGTTTGAATGTTGAAATCTAATCTGTAGTATTGTCTGTTTTGGCAATAGCTCCGATTTGACCGCAAATTTACGAAAAATATATATATTTAGCGAACAAAATGGCGTTAAAATTCGTTTTCATTTTATCATTAGCCATCTTTCGTCCTTTTTGTATGGCTTGTTTGGGCGGATGCGCGTTATTGGTTCTCCTCGTAAACGGTGTGGTCGTCGATGCCAGCTGCTGCCAGAGCCTCTTTTCGCTCCACGCAGGTTCCGCATTTGCCGCAATGCTTCTCGCCGCCCTTGTAGCAGCTCCATGTCTCGGTGTAGTCGATGCCAAGTCGCTTGCCTATGCTCGCTATCTCGCCCTTGGTGATGTTGGTGTATGGAGCCACGACACGCACATTATTATATGTTCCGGCTGTGGCGGCTCCGTTGATGGCGTTGATGAATTCGGGTCGGCAGTCGGGATAGATGGTGTGGTCGCCGCCGTGGTTGGCTATGAACACCTGGTCGAGGTTGTTGCTCTCGGCTATGCCGATGGCTATGGAGAGCATGATGCCGTTGCGGAATGGCACCACGGTCGACTTCATGTTGTCGTCGGCATAGTGACCTTCGGGTATGGCGTCGGCTCCTTCGAGCAGGCTCGACTTGAAGTACTGGTGCATGAAGTCGAGGTTGATGGTGATGTGGCGTATGCCGAGACGCTCGCAATGCATCTTGGCATACGGAATTTCGCGTGCGTTGTGGTTGCTTCCGTAGTCGAACGAGATGCCGAGAGCTATCTCGTCCTTGTGGTCGTAGAGCAGCGTGATGCTGTCCATGCCGCCGCTCACTATGATTACTGAATTTTTCATATAAAAATAATGTTTTGAATTTTCGCAAGTTTATAGAAATCATAAATTAAAGGAGTTAAGAAGCCATTTGCAAGCAAATGGCAAGACCGAGCAAAGTCAATTGCTTTTTTGTAGTGCTATACTAAGCAAAAAAACTAATGGCTTAACTTTTTAACTCCTAAACTTCTTTCGCAGTTGGTGTATTTGAATTGTGGCTTTATCCGAACAGCTCCCTAAGCGCCTCTTCCACTTTTCTCACGGGGTGGATGTTGATTCTGTATTTGCTCGTGTCGAGGCCCTGGATGTTGTGTCGGGGCAGAATGATGTCGGTGAATCCGAGTTTCTCTGCCTCGGCAATGCGTTGCTCTATGCGGTTGATGGGGCGCACCTCGCCGCTCAGTCCCACCTCGCCTGCCATACACCATCCCGGCTCTATCGCTGTGTCGACATTGCTCGAAAGCACGGCGGCTATCACGCTCAGGTCCATGGCGAGGTCGGTGACGCGCAGTCCGCCTGCTATGTTCACAAACACGTCTTTCTGCACCAGTTTGAAGCCCACGCGCTTCTCAAGCACGGCAAGCAGCATGTTCAGTCGGCGCTGGTCGAAGCCCGTGGCTGAGCGTTGCGGAGTGCCGTAGGCTGCTGTCGAAACGAGAGCCTGGGTCTCCACCAGGAACGGCCTGACGCCCTCTATCGCCGAGCTGATGGCCACGCCAGACAGTCCCTCGTGGTCTTGCGAGAGCAGCAACTCGGAGGGATTGCTCACCTGTCGCAGTCCGGTCTGCTGCATCTCGTAGATGCCGAGCTCGGAGGTGCTGCCGAAGCGGTTTTTTATAGATCGCAAGATGCGGTACATGTAGTGTTGGTCGCCCTCAAACTGAATCACCGTGTCGACAATGTGCTCCAGAATTTTCGGTCCGGCGAGCGTTCCCTCCTTATTAATATGGCCTATCAGAATCACGGGCGTGCCGCTTGTCTTGGCAAAGCGGAGTAGGGCGGCAGCGCATTCTCTCACCTGGGTTATGCTGCCTGGGCTGCTGTCCACCTCTTCCGTGGCTATGGTCTGTATGGAGTCGATGACCATTATTTCGGGGTTTATCTCCTCGGCGTA
Organism: uncultured Prevotella sp.; assembly: GCA_934230115.1. Classification (GTDB taxonomy): domain Bacteria; phylum Bacteroidota; class Bacteroidia; order Bacteroidales; family Bacteroidaceae; genus Prevotella. Next base: position 41,459 of record CAKQEI010000008.1, read on the forward strand.
TTCAAAAATCCTCTGCAGCGAAGTCTCGCACAGAATGTTCACGTTGTCGAGAGCCTGCATGGCGTCGGCTTCCTTGCCCGTGAGCAGTCGCTCGGCGCGCATTTTCAGCTGGTGTGCGCTCTCCTCACCGCTCACGTAGAGTATTCTCTTGTCGGCCATGTTCAGGATGGTTTGCAGCGTCAGCGTACTCTTGCCAATGCCCGGTTCGCCTCCGAGCAGCACGATGCTGCCCGCCACGAGTCCTCCTCCGAGCACTCGGTTCAGCTCGTCGTCGTGCATGTCGATGCGTGGGTCGTCCTGTGTTGGGATGTCGCGCAGCTTTATTGGCCGGCTCTTGCTTGAGGTGGCGCGGTCGTGGCGGAAGAGTCCGTCGCTTGAGCCAGTGGCCGATGATGAGCTTGGCCCTAAGTTTATTTCCTTGAAAGTGTTCCATTGTCCGCAGCTTGGGCATTTGCCAATCCATTTCGTAGACTCCTGCCCGCAGTTGCTGCAAACGTATGCTGTCCTTGTCTTTGCCATGATGAATGTATTTGATTGCAAAGTTACATAAATTTTGCTTTATCCCGATGGTGGAGTTATTTAAATTCTGAATGAACAAAAAAAATGTTGGTTGTGCTGTAGCTTTGCCTTGGATTTGCCTTGAAGGGGAAGTGTAGATATTGGCTTCGCTTTGCCTTGTAGAGGATAGGCTTCGCTTTGCCTTGAAGAGGAAGTGCAGATATTGGCTTCGCTTTGCCTTGTAGAGAAAGTGGTTTTGCTTTATAGAAGAGTGGCCTCGTTTTGGCGCAATCTTCCAATATTCCAGTTCTTCCAATTAAAAAATGAATGGTATGTTTTGCGGAATTATCTCCTTTTATTTTTATAACTTATTGATTATTAATTAATTGTATATAGTTATATATAAATATATAAATAAAGTAAGGAGGTTGATACCCTCTTAAAATTAATTGGAAGAACTGGAAGTGGAAGATTCGTGCTTTTCTTTTTCATCGTTTATATGTTCCAGGTGTTCCAGTTGTTCCAGTTGTTCCAATTGTTCCAAATAGGCTGCTTACATGCAATATTGCTTTTAAGGGTTTTGTAATTGCTTGATTATTAATAAGTTATATATACAAAGATATGATTTTGCACTTCTGGAAACATTATTGGAACAACTGGAACAATTGGAACAGAAGCAATCGGTCCTTCCTCTAAAAGGCCCAAAATCAATGGTTTAGGTATGCTGGACCTTGAGAAAAAATTCCAAATAAAAGGAAAAATCAGCTTGAAAAACGCCCAAATTAAGCGTTTGTTTAGCTGAAAATAGTGGTTTTGCTCTCCCTATTGGTGGAAAAAGCGTGTGGGGCTTAGTGTGGAAGTGTTAATGAAATGTGTTGTTTCTGGTCGAAAACATCTGCAAAAACTACTGAAATGGCAATGAAGTGGAATCGTTTAGGTATGTAGATTGACATAAAAGTGGAATTTTGTATGGTAATATAATTGTACGTTGCATGGTAAAAAAGTTGTAAGGGTGTCGTTTGAAATGACCCCCTTTGAATGTTGTTGTTGAATTAATGAGGGATATGTGTGAGGACGATATGATGGGTTGGGTTGAAAGCAATGCATCTGAAAAAGGGATAATGGGGATATAGTAAAATATAGTGCAATATTGTGAAACCGTCAATTTGTTTCTCTCTCGGCAGGAAAAATTTTTTCTCTCGGCAGGAAAAAATAAATCTCTCGGCAGAAAGAAAAAACAATAAATTTAGGAGGAAAATGCAGGGAGTTTCGGATTTATTTATTAATTTTGAACTCAGTTACAAAATTGACTTTCAAGTCGGTTGTGAATATACTTTAAACTCAGTTGCGAACAGACTTTGAAGTTAGTTGCGAACAGTCTTTGAAGTTAGTTGCGAACAGACTTTGAAATTAGTAAAAACTTATCGGAAATACATATTTATTGACATGATAAAAACTCGATTGAACATTAAAAACAAGATATTGCTCCTGCTCGTTGTGGCAGGCATGATGGCCTCATGCGGCAACTCCTACGAGGAACAGCGACGCCTTTCGCGTGCCGAACGCGCCAGACTGCACAAGGAAGACTCGCTTGCCCTGAAAGTGGCCGTTATGCCTACGCTCGACTGTATGCCTCTATTCCTCGCCAAGGAACATTGCCTTTACGACACAGCGCGCCTCGACTTGCGCCTGCGCTACTTCACGGCACAGATGGACTGCGACACAGCCATTGCCGGCCGAAGCGTGGAGGGACTCGTGAGCGACCTCGTGCGCACAGAAAGATTGCGACGCGAGGGGGTACCGCTCGATTATCTCTCGTCGACCAACATCTACTGGCAACTATTCACCAACCACAAGGCGCGTCTGAAGCGAATAGACCAGCTCGGCGACAAGATGGTGGCCATGACCAGATATTCTGCAACAGACATGCTCACCGACCGCGCTCTCGACGGAGTGAAAACGTCGGCCATGGTGTTCCGCATTCAGGTGAACGACGTGAACGTTAGGCTATCGATGATGCTCAACAACGAGATGGACGCCGCTTGGCTGGCTGAGCCGCAAGCCACGGCAGCACGAGTGGCTGGGCATAAATCGGTGTGCGACAGCCGAGACATGAAAGTCAACCTCGGCGTAGTTGCCTTTCGAACCGACATGACTAAGGACGAACGACGAAAAACTCAGCTCAAGGCTTTTGTGGAGGCCTACAACAAAGCCTGCGACTCGCTCAACCATTACGGCTTGAACCACTATGGCGACATACTTCAGAAATATTATAAGGTGAACGGAAAGGTGGCGAAGGCATTGCCCAAACTGAAGTTCAGTCATGTGGAGAAGCCTCTTCAGGCCGACATCGACGCAGCAAACGGAAAGAAAACCGAGCATAAAGCTGAGGTGAAAACCAGAAATAAGGCAGAGGTGAAAACCGGAAAGAAGACTGATGTGAAAACCGGAAAGAAGACTGAGGTGAAAACCGGAAAGAAATCAAAATAAAACAAAACCGCTGAATAAACCAACAAAAGAATGAAACCTACTATCGAAGACTCTATACTCGTTGAGCAAAACGTGGGCAAGGCTCTGCAGATGCTGAGGCAGCGCATGAAAGGGCTCGCAACAGATGCACTAAACATGCAACTTGTAACAACCGAGGATGACTACCGCCTGATGTGCGAAAGCTTCAAGAGCGGAATGCGCGACCCAAAAGGCGAGGAAGTGTACATGGACTTGTTGCGCCGCACGTATAAACTATATAATAATGTGCGCCTGGCGTCGATCGTGCGCAAGCGTCCTGCCTACTCGGGCTGCTACAGCGCGGCAGCGGGCATCAGCACATGCAAGGAGGACGTGAAGGCCAAGCTCGAAGATTTTGTGCAGGAGCTGGCAATGGCTTCGCTCTTCGACGGCAAGGAACAGGAGGAGAAGATAAGGCGAGCACATCAGACCCACCATGATTTCATGGAGAAACTGTTCTGCTCGCTGGTCGTGGCGCCGCAATGGGACGACGAGACAAGCTCTTTCTATCAAGAAATGCTCCTCTCGCCAACCATCGACCAGAACGACGCTCTCGCCGTTATTAGCGCCGTGACGCTCTCGCTGCTCACTGTGTTCGACATATGCAAATGGAACCTGCTTGTGGCTCTCTACGAGAACACCTGCTCCGACGCCATATTGCAGCGCGCATTGGTGGGAATGGTGCTCACGATGCCCAACAAGGAATTGGCCATATTCGGCGAGATAAGAGAAACCCTGCAGCGGCTCTGCTCCGACCAGAACATACGGCGCGACTTGCTCGAAACGCAGATGCAGCTCTACTACAGCACGCAGACTAAGACCGACACCGAACACATCGAGAAGGACATCATGCCCACGCTTATTGACGACAGTAACGCAAGAATCCTGCGTGGCGGAATTGTTGAGAATGACGAATCGACGGACGACATTATCGACGCAAGCGCAACCGACCGCAAGATGGCAGAGCTTGAGGAAAAGATGGACAAGATGATTGAGATGCAGAAGGCGGGCAGCGACGTGTATTTCGGAGGATTCTCGCAGATGAAGAAGTTCCCGTTTTTCTGGCAAATAAGTAATTGGTTCACTCCTTTCTATTTCGACCATCCCGACCTCGTAAAGGTCATTTCGCCCGACAACCGCGGGTTTATTAACGCTATGGCTAAAAAATTGCCTTTCTGCGACTCTGACAAGTATTCGTTCTGCCTGGCTTTAGAAATGATGGCTGCCAAACTGCCAAGCGCATTGAAGGAAATGCTGAGCTCGCAACCAAACGCAACAGGACGTAGTAACGAGGAATACTCGACACCTGCCTACATACGCCGAAAATACATTCAGGACCTTTACCGATTCTTCAAGCTCAACAACAAAGGCAATGAGTTCGGATGTCCGCTTGACATAGGCGAGGATGGCGGCAAGGATAGCCGAGTGATTTTCTTTGCCAATCCCTGGATCAGCCAACTCATGCCCGAAGAGCGTGCCGACGCGGTGCAGTTCTTCTTCCGCAAACGCCAGTTCAGCATTGTGGCGGCTCTCGTGGAGGAGTGTCAGAAGAACGGCAAAGTGTTGGAGCGAGAACTCCTGGCGCTTGCCAACTCCTACATGCGCCTTCGCGTCTACGACAAGGCCATGCTCGCATTCCAGCAGCTCTATAGCGAACAGAAGGGCGGACAAAACGTTATGAAGGGACTTGCCGACTCGATGTTCATGCTCAGAATGTTTAAGGAAGCAGCCGAGATATACGCCAAACTGATGCTTATGGACGGACGGAATACCGCATATGTAATGTATCACAGCCTCTCGCTCATCAATAGCGGCGAAGCGCAGAAGGGACTCGAAGACCTCTTCCGCCTCGACTATCAGCATCCCGACAACCCTAACCTTAAGCGTGCGTTGGCATGGGGCTACCTTATGGACAGCAAGCCGGCTGAGGCTGAGCGTATCTACGACCGACTGATGGGCGAGGAGAGCATTATCGACTCCGACCTGCTGAACGGAGCCTACGCCAAATGGATGCAGAGCAAAAATAATGAGGCGGTGCAGCTACTGGCAAGATACAGCGAGGATGGAGCGCACGACTTGGCCAACGACTTCGAGGCAGACAGAAGCTTGCTTGACCTATATAATATAGGTGGCTACGAACGCACGATAATGATTGACGTAGTAGAGCGAGTTAAACAAAGTTAATGTCGCTAAGAATGTTGTTCGCTTAAGATAGAAATCGTAACTTTGTATACAGCTAAAAATATTGACAAAAATACAACAATATATTAACTAATACATATCTTTAAATATGGAAAATAACAATGAACTGATCGCTCAGTGTGAGGAAAGAGCTAAACAGTGGCTCACACCGGCTTTTGATGAGGAAACTCGTAAGGAAGTACAGGCTATGCTTGACGCAGAGGACAAGTCGGCCCTCATCGACGCGTTCTATCAGAATCTCGAATTTGGCACAGGTGGTTTGCGCGGAATCATGGGCGCAGGCACCAACCGCATGAACAAATATATCGTTGGTATGGCTACACAGGGCTTTGCCAACTACATTCTCAAGGCTTTCCCAGGCGAGGACAACCTCTCTGTTGTTGTAGGCCACGACTGCCGCAACAACTCCCGCCTCTTCGCCGAGACTGTAGCTGCCATCTTCTCAGCCAACGGCATCAAGGCTTATCTCTTCGAGAGCCTTCGTCCTACTCCTGAAATCTCGTTCGCCATACGCGAGCTTGGAGCAAAGGCTGGTGTCAACGTTACAGCTTCGCACAACCCGAAGGAGTACAACGGCTACAAGGCTTACTGGAGCGACGGAGCCCAGGTGCTTGCTCCGCACGACACGGGCATCATCGAGGAGGTGAACAAGGTGACCATCGACGACGTGAAGTTTGAGGCCAACTGGGATAAGATCAAGATTATCGGCGGCGAGATGGACTACGACTACATGACAGCTGTTCGCTCAGCTATGATCGACCAGGACGTTATCCTCCGTCAGAAAGACCTCAACATAGTTTACTCGGCCATGCACGGAACAGGTCGCGTTATCGTGCCTCTCTGCCTCCGCTCATGGGGATTCCAGAATATCAACGTTGTGCCAGAGCAGATGGTGGTAGACGGCAACTTCCCAACTGTTGTTTCGCCTAACCCTGAGAATGCTGAGGCTATGACTCTCGGCATGAAGCTCGGCACTAAGCTCAACGCCGACCTCGTGGTGGCTACCGACCCTGACGCCGACCGATTGGCTATCGTTTGCCGCGACGACAAGGGCGAGTGGATGATCATCAACGGCAACCAGACTGCCATGATG
>CAKQEI010000009.1 GCA_934230115.1 uncultured Prevotella sp.
TAGAATATGCTGGTAATTAAAGATTTACACTCGGATATTTCTGATTAGTTTTGGTTGTTCTATGGTTATAAATACAATGCAAGGATGAGCCATAAAATGTAGAAACTGTCATTTATAAACTGTCACGAATGTCATTAAGAAAAGAAGAAGTAGAAAAATTCTCAATCTGTTTTTCTTAATGACATTCGTGACAATCTTGCTTAATGACAGTTTATCATCCTCACGCTATAGACAAGCAAAAACTATGCGGTTAATTATCAGCAAGTTAAACCACTTACACAATCTTCATAAGCTGCCTCAACGGCAATGTTTGGATTTCATTTTCTCACGTTAGCCGCTATCTCTTGATGCAATATATTACTATTTTTGCTATAAAAGATATTTATATCTATATAAAAACCTATTAAAAATCATCACAAAACTTGTTTTTCTATAGACTTTGACGAAAAAGAAGTTGTTTTCTTTCAAAACATACTCTATATTCATGGTTTTAGGGTTATGCAAAATTGCTATTCACAACATAAATAGTACAATATTAATATCCCACTCGAAATCATCTCAATATTTAGATCTAAACAAAAGTGGATATAAAAAAATAAGAGGTAAAGCATGTAATAGCTCTACCTCATACCTTTTTATATTATATATAATAATGTATTAGAACTTGTAGTTCAAACCGAACTGCACGTTAGTGCCATCGAGGTCGAAACCGAAGGTCTTAACCTTGGCATTGCCGTCGCCAACCTGCTGATAGCCGAGGAAACCAACCTTAGTTACGAAAGAAACGTTGTTGGAAAGGTTTACCTTAACGCCTGGCTTGAGACCAATCTCATATCCGTCAACACCCTCAGAGTGAACGTAGCCAACTGTGCCCTCAAGGAAGAGGTCAACGAGCTTGGATGTGCAGAAGTTGTAGCGTGCGTAAGGAGCAAGCTCGAAAGAATGAGCGCCATCCTCAACACCCTTCCATCCTACAGAAAGACCAGCCTCCCAATTCTTGTTGAACTGATAGCCAATCTCAGGCACGAACTTGTAGCTGAGCTTTGAGTCGCCATCGCCTATCTTTGTAGAGCTGATGCCTACACCGCCACCTACATAAACCTGTGCGCTTGCGCTGATTGCTACAACCATTGCAGCCATTGACATGAAAATCTTCTTCATAATCCTTTTCTTTTTTTAATTAGTGTTTTGTTCTTTAATTATCCCTAAGCCAGACATGAGCCACGTCCAGCCACAATCTTATGGATTGTTATACTTGTTTTGACAGGTGCAAATGTATAACTTTTAATCGAAAGACAACAATTTCGTTCCAATATCTAACAACTAAAAAGACAAATGGAACAATCTTTATTGTAATTTTGGTTTAAAACAAGCATATTTTGCTTAAAACCACACTCTCGGACAGATTTTCACCTTACCTCCACATTTTCAGCCTCAGCTTGCTCCTATCCCGATTTTTAATGTTACCTTTGCGCCCATACATAACATTATTATATAATACATGTCAACAATCAACCCATTCGCGCGTCCGCTCTACGTGATGCTCAAGCCGGCTGGCTCGCTGTGCAACCTGCGATGCAAGTACTGCTACTACCTTGAGAAGAACGCGCTATATACCGAACAGAAGAACCATGTCATCTCCGACGAGATGCTTGACAAATTCATACGCGAGTATATCGAGGCTCAGACCTCGCCCGACGTGCTCTTCTGCTGGCACGGTGGCGAGACGCTCATGCGCCCAATATCTTTCTACCGACGCGCCATAGAGCTGCAACGCAAATACGCCCGCGGACGACGCATCGACAACACCATACAGACCAATGCCACGATGCTCACCGACGAGTGGTGCGAGTTCTTCCGCGAGAACAACTTCCTCGTGGGCGTGTCGATCGACGGACCGCAGGAATTTCACGACGAGTACCGACGCACAGCCACCGGAAAGCCTACCTTCCACAAGGTGATGCAAGGCATACGACTGCTCAACAAGCACAATGTGGAATGGAACGCACTCGCCGTGGTGAACGACTTCAATGCCGACTATCCGCTCGAATTCTACAATTTCTTCAAGGAGATTGGCTGCCACTACATACAGTTCACTCCTATCGTGGAGCGACGCATAGAGCGCAACGACGGACTCTCGCTTGCTCCCGGCATGGAGGAAGGCGGCGAGCTTGTCGACTTCTCTGTCACCCCGGAGCAATGGGGCAAGTTCCTCTGCACCATCTTCGACGAATGGGTGCGCCACGACGTGGGCACATATTTCATACAGATCTTCGACGCCACACTTGCCAACTGGGCGGGCGTGCAGCCGGGATTGTGCTCTCTCGCCAAGGAGTGCGGCCACGCCGGAGTGATGGAGTTTAATGGCGACGTGTACTCATGCGACCACTTCGTCTACCCCGAACACCTACTCGGAAACATCAACGAGAAGACCATAACCGAGATGATGTACGGCGAGAAGCAGCGCGAGTTTGCCAAGCTCAAGCATGAGCTGCTGCCACAGCAATGCCGCGAGTGTCCGGTGGAGTTTGCCTGCCACGGCGAATGCCCGAAGAACAGATTCACACGCGACAAATACGGCAATCCCGGTCTCAACTATCTCTGCAAGGGCTACCGCCAGTTCTTCGAGCACGTGAAGCCGTACATGGACTTCATGAAGGGAGAATTGGACGCCAAACGCCCGCCATCGAATGTGATGAACTTTGTGGCGAGTGCTGAATAACACGTCAATTATACGACAAGATAAAGATAAAATTTACGTTTAAATATGCGCAAACTCCGTACAATAGAAATGCAGCGCCTCACGGTCGACGAATTCCACGAGGCAAGAAAACTACCCCTCATCGTCGTCCTCGACGACGTGCGCTCATTATATAATGTAGGCTCGGTGTTCCGCTCAAGCGACGCCTTCCGCGTGGAGGCAGTCTACCTCTGCGGAATCACCGCCACCCCACCCCACCCAGAAATCCACAAGACAGCACTTGGAGGCGAAGACTCTGTGGCATGGAAATATTTCAAGACTGCCACCGAGGCCGTGGAGGCTCTTCATGCCGACGGCGTGACGGTCTACTCCATCGAGCAGGTGGAAGGCTCAACCAAGCTGCAGAACCTGCAGCTCGACCTCTCACGCCGATATGCTGTGGTGTTCGGCAACGAGGTGAAAGGCGTCCACCAGGAAGTGGTGGACATGTCGGACGGATGTCTCGAAATACCGCAGTTCGGCACCAAACACTCTCTGAACGTGAGTGTTACGGCAGGAATGGTGATTTGGGAAGTGGCAAAGAAGTTCTTGGAAAAACTTTAATACAAAGTAAACAACTATGGAATCTCACAACATCAACAAAGTCGAGCTTCGCAACCTCCAGATGGACGACTACGATCAGCTCGCACGCTCGTTCAAACGCATCTACGGCGACGAGGATGTGTTTTGGACAAAGGCACAAATCAAGAAACTCATAACCATCTTCCCTGAGGGTCAGGTGGTTATCATCGTGGACAACAAGATTGTAGGCTGTGCCCTGTCGATTATCGTCGACTACAACATGGTGAAGGGCGACCACACCTATGCACAGGTAACAGGCAACGAGACATTCAACACACACAACGCCAAGGGCAACATCCTCTACGGCATCGAGGTGTTCATACATCCCGACTACCGCGGACTGCGTCTGGCACGACGTATGTATGAATACCGCAAGGAACTCTGCGAGAAACTCAACCTAAAGGCCATCATGTTCGGCGGACGCATACCCAACTATCACAAGTATGCCGACAAGATGCGACCGAAGGAATATATCGAGCGTGTGCGCTCGAGAGAAATCTACGACCCGGTGCTCACATTCCAGCTGTCGAACGACTTCCACGTGCGACGCGTAATGCGCAACTATCTGCCCAACGACGAGGAGTCGAAGCATTGCGCCACGCTGCTCCAGTGGGACAACATCTATTATCAGCCGCCTACAGACTCATACGTTGACAAGCGACCGACCGTGCGTATCGGACTGGTACAGTGGCAGATGCGTCCCTATAGTTCACTAGACGACCTCTTCGAACAGGTGGAATTCTTCGTCGACTCTGTGAGCGACTACAAGAGCGACTTCATCCTCTTCCCCGAATACTTCAACGCGCCATTGATGGCTAAGTTCAACGACATGGGCGAGGCACAGTCGATAAGAGCCATGGCACAATACACCGAACAGATACGCGACCGATTCCGCGAACTCGCCATCTCCTACAACATCAATATCATCACAGGCTCAATGCCCTATCTCAAGGAAGACAACTCATTATATAATGTGGGATTCCTGTGCCGACGCGACGGAACCGTGGACATGTACGAGAAGATTCACGTCACACCCGACGAGCAGAAGTGCTGGGGACTCTCGGGAGGCTCGCACATTCAGACCTTCGACACCGACTGCGGAAAGATAGGCATCGTCATCTGCTACGACGTGGAATTCCCTGAGCTGTCGCGACTTATGGCCGACGACGGCATGAAGATTCTCTTCGTGCCTTTCATGACCGACACGCAGAATGCCTACTCACGAGTGCGTGTCTGCGCTCAGGCACGTGCCATCGAGAACGAGTGCTATGTGGCTATTGCAGGAAGCGTGGGCAACCTGCCGCGAGTTCACAACATGGACATACAGTATGCACAGTCGGCTGTGTTCACACCTTGCGACTTCGCATTCCCCAACGACGGCAAGCGTGCAGAGGCTACGCCAAACACCGAAATGATTCTCGTGTCGGACGTCGACCTCTCGCTCCTTAACGAGCTGCATACCTACGGTGCTGTGAGAAACCTGCGCGACAGACGTGGCGACCTTTATAAATTGGAAATGAAAAAGGCTGCGAAATAACTCTGTTTATTAGAAATTGATGATTAAAAGTTAAGAACTAAGAAAGAGGATTTATAATTACCGTTATTTGCTATTGGCTTTCAGCTTATTGCGAATAAAACACATAAAAATCCTTCATTCTTAGTTCTTAACTCTTTATTCATGTATTTTTTTCGTCATAAAACTTTGTCATTCTATTTATTTTAACTAAATTAGCACAGAAATTAAACTAACAATAATATTATAAACCAACTAAAACCTACAATTATGAAAAAAAATCTACTTAAATCACTATTGCTTACGCTCATCGCCGTATTCTCGGCAATGACAGCAGACGCACAATGCTACATCATCGGCAACGACGGAAATTGGCTTACCAACCAGGCAGGAGCGAAACTTGAGGCCACCTCAACAGAAGGAGTCTATGAGGGCGACGTGACCTTTGACGAAGACTGCTACTACTTCTTCGTGGCAACAAAGCTTATGGAAGAAAGCGACGACTGGCAAGGACTTCGCAACTACCGCTACAATCCTACGCAACGCGACTTGGTGAATGTCGTATACAATGAACCTTCAAAACTTGCCAATCCAAACGAGGGCATAGACGGTTCGTTCCGTGTGGCTGACACAGGCGTTCATCACATTACTGTTAATTTCAACGAGAAGACAGTCACCGTGAACGGCACGTATCCTGAGTATATCTACATCCTGGGATCCGACGGAAATTGGCAAACAAACAATGCTTCTGCCGCTCTCAGCCGCGTTACAGGTACAGACATTTTCTCTAAGGAGGTGACTTTCACAAGCCAATGGTTCGCTTTCTTCACCACTATCAGCGAGAAGGAAGACGACTGGGACTTCGTCAACGCCAACCGCTGGGCTTTCAATGGCAAAATCATGCCTAACACTATCACTTACGCCGTAAAGGACCCCAACGCCACATCGGAAATCGAACGTCTCGGCAAATACATGGTCACATTCAACTACACCGATAAGACTTTCGAACTCTATGACCCTGAATATAATCCAGATGAAAAGAAATCTGTATACTTCGTGGGCGACGCCAATAGCTGGCAAACAAATACTTGCTTTGCAAAACTTGAAGAGAATGAGGAGAATATATACAGCGGTGAGGTGGAACTGAGCCAATACTTCACCATTGCCACAGCCCTTACTGCCGACGAAGATGACTGGGGCAACTTCAATAACAACCGCTGGGGACCTGCTGCCGACGCTACTGAAGTGGGCGAAAACTCTGTTACCGACATGTATAATACAAGCACAGCTTTCCTTATCAACCAGGACGGCAACTACGACGTGAAGGTAGACCTCAACACCAACAAGCTCTACATCAACAAGCTTATCTCTACAGGCATCTCGTCGGCAACAATGGTGGATGTAACCACACCACAACCATACTACGACCTCACAGGACGCTGCCTTGGAACAAAGAAGCCTGCCAAGGGCATCTATATCAAGAACGGACGAAAGATGGTTGTGGAATAAAGAGAAGGTCTTAGGACTTAAGAAAGGGAAAAAGATTCTTGAAACTTAAGAATAGTTCAGAATTTTCTTTACATATAGTAGGAGGGTATGGCAAGGATGCCATACCCTCCTACTGATTGCCGCTCATATATAAAGAAAAAATATGAGCACATAAATAAAATTATAATTGTTTTACCACTCCCTCTTTTTGCATAAAAACTCGTTTCTACCGCTTTTATACTCTTCATTTATTCTTTTTTCGTAACTTTGCACAGTTATATCCACTTGAAACATACAATTTTATATAAATGAAGAAACTTTTTATCGAGACGTACGGCTGCCAGATGAATGTGGCAGACTCAGAAGTCGTAGCTTCCATCATGCAGATGGCGGGCTATGAATTGTGCGAGAACGAGGACGAGGCTGAAGCCATTTTCCTTAACACATGTTCTATCCGCGAAAACGCTGAGAACAAGATATACAACCGCCTGGAAACTCTGCACGCAGAGAAGAAGAAAGGTAGAAAGCTTATACTCGGTGTGTTGGGCTGCATGGCAGAAAGAGTGCGCGAGGACTTGATACAGAATCACTTCGCCAACCTCGTGTGCGGTCCTGACTCCTATCTCAACCTGCCCGACATGATAGCGCAATGCGAGAACGGACAGAACGCCTGCAACATCGAACTCTCTACCTCAGAGACCTATCGCGACGTTGTGCCACAGCGCATCGGTCCTAACCGTGTGAGCGGTTTCGTGAGCATCATGCGCGGCTGCAACAACTTCTGCCACTACTGCATCGTGCCTTACACACGAGGCAGAGAGCGCTCACGCGACGTGGAGAGCATCCTGCGAGAGGTGAAGGACTTGCACGACCGCGGCTTTAAGGAGGTCACTCTCTTGGGTCAGAATGTCAACAGCTACGGCCTTACTCCTGCCGGAAAGCGCATCGAGGGCGGATGCTCGTTTGCCGAACTCCTACGCAAGGTTGCACAGAGTGTGCCCGACATGCGAGTGCGCTTCACCACATCCAACCCCGAGGACATGACCGACGACATTCTCTATGCCATTGCCGAGGAGCCTAACCTCTGCAAGCACATCCACTTCCCGGCACAGAGCGGATCGAGCAAGATTCTAAAGCTCATGAACCGCAAGTACACCCGCGAGCAGTATCTGGAGCGTGTTGAAGCCATCCGCCGCATAATTCCTGGCTGCGGACTCACTACCGACATCTTCGTGGGCTATCACGACGAGACTCCTGAGGACCATGCCGAGACTCTGTCATTAGTCCGCGAGTGCATGTTCGACTCTGCCTTCATGTTCAAATACTCAGAACGTCCAGGCACCTATGCAGCCAAGCACCTGCCCGACAACGTGTCGGAAGAAGTGAAGATTGCACGACTCAACGAGCTCATCAAGCTACAGACCGAAGTCTCTGCCGAACAGAACCGCAAGGATGTGGGCAAGACATTCGAAGTGCTTGTAGAGGGATTCTCAAAGCGTTCGCGCGAGCAGCTCATGGGAAGAACCGAACAGAACAAGGCTGTTGTGTTCGACAAGCACGGCCATCACATCGGCGAGCGCGTAATGGTTAAGATTACCGACTCTACATCAGCAACCCTGCTGGGAGAGTGTGTTGAGTAAGAAAGGAGTGTCATGAAAGAATTTCTCCAAATCCTGAGGCGGTTCATTCCGCCCTACAAGAAGTATCTTGCCCTGACGGTGATATTCAATATCCTGTCGGCTGTGCTCAACATATTCTCGTTCGCTGCCCTCATCCCTATCCTGCAGATTCTATTCCGCACAGATGGAACGGGCACGGCAACCCAGCTCATGCCTTGGTCGCTCGACAACATCAAGGAAGTGCTTGCCAACAATGCCGACTACTATGTGACACAGCTCATCGGCAACGTAGGACCGACAACTACCCTGTTGCTCATCGGATTGTTTCTCGCCTTCGCAACATTCCTCAAGACAGGAGCCTACTTCCTTTCGTCGGCAACCATCATTCCTATACGCACAGGAGTGGTGCGCGACATACGCAACCAGCTCTACCACAAGATAACGTCGCTGCCGTTGGGATTCTTCTCGGAGGAGCGCAAGGGCGACATAATAGCACGCATGACGGGCGATGTGGGCGAGATTGAGAGCAGCATAATGTCATCGCTTGACATGCTCTTCAAGAACCCGATACTCATCATATCCTACTTCACCGCCCTGCTTTTCATCTCATGGCAGCTGACTCTCTTCACCCTTGTCTTCGTGCCTATCTTCGGATGGTTCATGGGATTTGTGGGCAGAAAACTCAAGCGCAAGTCAATAGCGGCACAGTCGCTGTGGAGCGACACCATGTCACAAGTGGAAGAGACACTCGGCGGACTCCGCATCATCAAGGCATTCTGCGCTGAGGATAAGATGAACCAACGCTTCGACCGTATCAACAGCGACTACCGCAACTCTGTGCAGCGCGTGAACATACGACAGCAGATGGCTCATCCTATGAGCGAGTTTCTCGGTACGGTGCTCATTATCATTGTGTTGTGGGTGGGAGGAATACTTGTACTCGACCAACAGATCCTGTCGGGACCTACATTCATCTACTATCTCGTGATGCTCTACTCCATCATCAATCCACTGAAAGATTTCTCAAAGGCTGGCTACAACATACCCAAGGGCCTGGCTTCGATGGAGCGTGTAGACAAGATTCTCAAGGCAGAGAACACCATTAAGGAACCTGCCTCACCAAAGCACATTGCCTCGTTTGAGCATCAGATAGAATTCCGCCACGTATCGTTCAGATACGGCGAGCAATGGGTGCTCAGAGACATCAACCTCGTGATAGAGAAAGGCAAGACTGTGGCTCTCGTGGGACAGAGCGGAAGCGGAAAGTCGACACTCGTCGACCTCATACCGCGCTACTACGACGTGCAGGAGGGCGAGGTGCTCATTGATGGCATCAACGTAAAGGAGCTGGGCATACACGACCTAAGACAGCTCATAGGCAATGTCAACCAGGAGGCAATCCTCTTCAACGACTCATTCCGCAACAATATCACGTTCGGTGTAGACTCTGCCACACAGGAACAGGTGGAACAGGCTGCTAAGATTGCAAATGCTCATGAGTTTATCATGCAGACCGAGCACGGCTATGACACCAACATCGGTGACCGCGGCGGACGACTCTCCGGAGGACAGCGACAGCGTGTGAGCATAGCAAGAGCAATACTCAAAAACCCGCCTATACTTATCCTCGACGAGGCTACATCGGCTCTCGACACAGAGAGCGAGCGACTTGTGCAAGACGCACTGGAGCGACTGATGAAGACTCGCACCACAGTGGCCATCGCACACAGACTCTCAACCATCAAGAATGCCGACGAGATATGCGTTATGCACGAAGGTGAGATTGTGGAACGAGGCACTCATGAGCAACTGCTTGCACAAGGCGGATACTACAAGAAACTGCACGACATGCAGAAGTAAAATTTAATCACAACGACATGTACTACCCTATCTACATTCTCTCGCTCCTTCCATTCCGCATACTATATATACTGAGCGACATCGGCTATTTATTAATGTACTATATAGTGCGCTATCGCCGACGCATCGTGCGCAACAATCTCTCATCCTCGTTTCCCGAAAAGGGCGAGGATGAGATTAAGGATATTGAGCGCAAGTTCTACCACTGGTTCTGCGACTATTTTCTGGAAACCATCAAACTGCTCAGCATCAGCGACACAGAATTGCGACGCCGCTTGAAGATAGTTGGAGCGGAACAGTTGGAAGAACGATTCAAGGCAGGACAAGACTGCGCAGGACTGCTCGGACATTATTGCAACTGGGAA
Organism: uncultured Prevotella sp.; assembly: GCA_934230115.1. Classification (GTDB taxonomy): domain Bacteria; phylum Bacteroidota; class Bacteroidia; order Bacteroidales; family Bacteroidaceae; genus Prevotella. The sequence goes on from CAKQEI010000009.1 coordinate 10,168, forward strand.
TGGCTCTCGTGCATTGGCATTGCCTTTCCCGAGGGACGCAAGATAGGACTCGTCTACAAACCCTTGCGCTCGAAATGGTTTGACAATCTGTTCCGACGCATACGCTCGTCACAGCCGTCAAGCTTGGTCGTGCCAAAGAATGATATCCTGCGCGAACTCGTGAAGCTAAGACGCGACGGTGTGCGCTCTCTCTTCGGATATATTGCCGACCAGGGGCCACGCTACGCCAACACACACCTCTGGCTGCCATTCCTCAACCACGACACAGGAGTGTTCACAGGCTCCGAACGCATAATGCGCAAGATGAACAACGCCATTTACTATGTAGAGATGTCACGACCGCAACGCGGCTACTACACAGCAACATTCCATCTCATCACCCATGAACCCAACTCTCTGCCCGAGAACGAACTGACACGCCGCTTCTTTGCATTGCTCGAAAAGACAATACGACGTCAGCCGGAATATTATCTCTGGACACACAACCGCTGGAAACGCACCCACGAAGAATTCAACAGGCTGTACAGGACGGAGAATGGAAAAATTATTCCTATCAACAGTTAGCGGATATTCACAAACATTCAAACCACAGGAAAGACAAATGACAACAATAGCTTACGACGCCAAACGCCTCGTGCGCAACCGCACAGGACTTGGCAACTACTCACGCACACTTGTCAACGACTTGCAGCGCCAGCTCCCTAAAGACTACAGTATGCTACTCTACGCACCCGACAAGGGAAGCGACGACCTGCGCTCTCAAGTGACAGAGACCGAACGCCTCAAATATGTCTATCCAGAGAAAGCCCGCAGCGGTGTGGCTCGTGCCGTGTGGAGATCATGGGGAATAGTGAAAGACCTCAAGCGCGACCACGTAGACATCTACCACGGACTCTCAGGCGAGCTGCCCATAGGCATAAAGGCATCGGGCATAAAATCAGTTGTGACCATTCACGACCTTATCTTCCTTCGCCACCCCGAATACTACAACCCAATTGACGCTGCCGTATACAAGGCCAAGTTTCTGCTTACATGCCGCGAGGCTGACCGCATCATAGCGATAAGCGAATGCACAAAGCGCGACATTATGGAATACGGCAACGTGGACAGCGCACGTATCGACGTGATTTACCAAAGCTGCGCCGGACGTTTCTCAAGCAAGCTGACACAAGAAAGCGTAGAAGCCACAAAACAACGCCTGCACCTCCCTACCCGATTCGTACTGAACGTGGGAACGATAGAGGAACGCAAGAACATAGGACTGGCTGTAAACGCCCTTCACAAGCTGCCTGAAGACATTCATCTTGTTGTGGTGGGACGACGCACCAAATACACCGAGAGCGTGGAAAAGACGGCAAAGAAACTCGGTGTGGCAGACAGACTGCACATCCTGTCGGGCATCGACGACAACGACCTGCAAGCCATCTACCAGCTGGCCGAGACATTTGTCTATCCATCGCGCTATGAGGGTTTCGGCATCCCTATCATCGAAGCCATACAAAGCGGCCTGCCTGTAGTGGCCTGTACAGGATCTTGCCTTGAGGAAGCAGGCGGTCCAGACAGCCTGTATGTGTCGCCAGACGACCCTGTTATGCTTGCAGGAGCAATAAAGCAGACGCTGAAAGGTGCCGGCGGACGCGAAGAAAGAATTAAGAGCAGCCGTATGTATGTAAAAAGATTTGAGAATAATGATACGGCTAAACGAGTGATTGACAGCTATAAAAAAATAAAAGGCAATGGATAATCGTCCATTGCCTTTTATTTTTTACAACTTTATTTTCCTGTTCTCAAACCTCTCAAGAAGTTTCACAGCCTTTTCCACTGTCGCATTCTCGTCCCACCCTCGCCTTATGGCATATTGTCGGATGAAATACTCATAAAGGTCGCGACGGTGAGTGAAACGCTTCAGGTTCTCCAAACACTGCTCGTCAGTAGGCATGCCATCGCAGAAATGAGAGCGGTTGGTGTCGATCACGTCAAACTTGTAACCACCTTTACTATCCTCTACAAAAAGGAAATTGGCAGAGTTAAGGTCGCCGTGAAGCACTCCTCTACTATGCATGAACACCACATATCCGGCTATAGCATCGGCAAGAGGCCTACAAAACTCCTCGGGATCAACAAGACGTGTGAAAGCCTCGACACCCATACTTTGCTCTGAGACGAAATATCCGACGCTAAACAGTCCACACCTCGCCTGTTCCATATAAGCAATCTCACGGGGCGTAGAAATGCCTCTACGGCGCATTTCCTCAGCAAACCTATAAGCGCGCTCAGCCTTTGTAGGGCGAAAGAAGGAGTAAACAACCGACTGAATGCAGTTGACACGCTTGAAACGCTTCACCACAAACGCCTTTCCGTCATGGTGAAGCACCTTGACACTGTTGCGCCTGTCCTTGAGCGTCTCACCTCCACACGTGTCAAACACCTGTGGTATGCTCTCTATGAAATCCCTGTATTTACTATATTCGCCGGATATTGTTACCTTCATTATTTCACTTTTATTTTAGAGAGTGTGTTAGAACTCGTCAGACAGCAGCCTGTATTGTGTGAGTTTTCTACACACCCTCATTATATCATATTCACTAAGACAATTCAAGCATTCTCTCTATCGGCTTCACAGCCTCGCGTGCAATCTCGGGGTCAACCTCTACCGACGGCCATCCGTACTTCAGCGTGTTGTATATCTTTTCGAGAGTGTTCTTCTTCATATACTCACACTCGTTGCAAGAGCAGCCTACCCCACCCTCGCTCACTTCTGGCGGCACTGGATAGAACTTCACACCAGGACATCCACGCTCCAACTCATGAAGAATGCCTGCCTCAGTGGCTATGATATACTCCTTGGTCTCCGGATGCGCCTTGGCATAGTTGAGCATTGTTGCTGTAGAACCCTTGATGTCAGCCACTGCAAGCACAGGAGCCTTGCATTCGAGGTGAGCCATTACAACAGCGTCAGGATGCTCCTGTTTCAGCTTTACAATTGCCTCCACCGAGAATTTCTCGTGCACATGACATCCACCATTCCACAGGAGCATGTTTCTGCCAGACACACTGTTGATGTAGTTGCCAAGGTTGTAGTCAGGACCGAAGATTATCTTCTCGTCTTTCGGAAACGACGCCATCACCTTCTCAGCGTTGCCTGATGTAACCACGCAATCCGTAAGAGCCTTCACTGCAGCCGTTGTGTTGACATAGCTCACCACCTTGTAGCCAGGATGCTCCTCCTTGAATTTCTTTAAATCTTCCGCACGACACGAGTCTGCAAGCGAGCATCCCGCTGTCAGGTCGGGGCAAAGCACCGTCTTATCCGGCGACAGGAGCTTACAGGTCTCTGCCATGAAGTGCACACCGCACATCACCATAACCTTGGCGTCGGTCTCGGCAGCCTTGCGTGCCAAGGCAAGCGAGTCGCCCACAAAATCGGCAATGTCCTGTATCTCTCCCACCGTATAATAGTGGGCAAGAATAATTGCATCCTTCTCCTTGCAGAGTCTACGTATTTCCTGTTTCAAATCCACGGACCTGTCCACCTGTTCGTCGACATATCCTTTCTCAATCCACTCTTTTTTCATATCTTATTGTTTTAAGTGTTTCCTGTCATTGTCCTTTATTTCATGTGGTCTAAATTTCCTATGTTCTATTTTGAACACCTTTCAAAACCTACAGTTTTATCCACACCATACTATATATATTTCTTTTTATTTCTTTAAAGAAAAAAAGAATTATGAGTATGATGTAGTGTTAGTATGTTGATAACTTTCCGTCCTGTTTTTCCTGTTTTTTAGTTATTCACATTACAGGTGGTTTTATCCACAGGGATATTTAATATCTTTTCTCTGATTTTTAATGAGATACGGTTGTTATCCACACTTGTTTATTTATACGTGCAAAGTTAATAAGTTTATATCTTTTTCCTTTAATATTTTGTGGAAAACTTTTGTATAACGATTTTATAACATGTATAGTTATCCACTATATCCATGTATGGTCTCGGTAGGTGTTGATAACCCCAAAGTTATTAACATAGATATTAACATATTATCAACAGTTTTCCACGGGTTATCCACAGGAATGTTGGATAATATCTATTATTACAGTAGGGTGGGGTATACAGGAGCATGACAGGCATATAATATGTGTTTTACAGGCTGTCCACAGGCATGATATTTTATATGTTTTCCACAGTATTGCTGTGAATTTATCCACATTCCTACTGCTATTATAATAAGAATGTGAATATAAGTGTATTGAAAATCAAAAAGTTGCCGAGTTATCCACAAAAGTGTTGATAACTCGGCAACTATATTAAAAACCATAACCGGCAGTATCAGCCGCATTATTTAAACATGGTTTTTGTATTGTTCTTCTTCTTTCTTTTCAGCAGTTTTATTTCTGTTTTCTGGTAGATGATGAACAACGAAGTATGGTATAATAACAGGCATCTCAGCATCCTGTCCTTTCGGCTGAGTCGCAACCTGTACTTGCTGTCAATCTTGATAAGCTTATGTTTTATTTGCTCAAGATATTGCATTATGATGTCTTGGCTTATGTTCATCCTTGTGATGTACTTTGCCACGCGTATACATCTTATTAACATGCTTAAGCTAACTTGGTTCTTGAATGGCGTATTCTGGTAGAATTTATACCTTTGTTCCTCAGCTTCAAGAAAAGCGTATTCCTGTTCGGGAGTAATGGTGTGCACAACGCTGCTTAGTCGCATACGGTAGTGATAGAGTGGGCGGTAGGTATGCACAACACGTCTCACATTCTTAAACCAATGGGGCAGTACGGCATAGTCTTCATAGCATAAGTGTCCTGGCATGTGGTACTCGATACAGCTTCTGCGGAACACCATTTGCCATATATAGCTTTGTATATTGTCGCGGATAATGCGTCGGTGTACAGTATCATAGTCGAGCACTTTCACGCTGTTGTCGGTATGCTTGCATACGCTACGGTCGGTGAAGTCGCTATAGTGTCCGCATACAGCAATGTCGGCATCGTGTTGCAGAATGTTGTCGATGAGGAATTTGTACATATCAGGTTCGAGCCAGTCGTCGCTGTCTACAAATCCCACAAATTCAGCTTTGCTTTGTCTTATAGCCACGTTTCGTGAGTCGCCCTGTCCTGAATTCTGCTTGTGTATAACGGTGATGCGTGTGTCGCGTTCAGCCCATTGGTCGCATATCTCAGGTGATGAGTCGGTCGAACCATCGTCTATTATAAATAGGTGCCAGTTGGTGAAAGTCTGGTTGATGATCGACTGTATGCACTGTTCGAGATATAGCGACGTGTTGTATACAGGCATTATAATGTCGAGCGTTGGTTCTGTATTGTGGGTGTTTGGGGTTATCATAGTCTTTCTATTCCGTTCTTACATTTCACTTTTCTGTTGTTTCCGTCGAGCAAAGGCCTGTTTTCTTTGGCAAAACTCTTCTCCTTGTGGTATAGGTGGAACTCGATAGCTTGGAATTTAGCCCATTTGCGTCGCAATCCGAGGTTGACGAGACGCACAATAATATCAGTGTCTTCAAGTCCATATCCCACCATGTCGGAGTCGAACCCGTTGACAGCCTTTAGGTCGCTCATGAACATAGCCATATTGGCACCACGTCCTTTGTCCCATTCTTTTTTGTACATATTCTTGGTGTAGAATGAGAGCCAAGGCATATAAATAGCGTTGAATCGGTTCTTCACTCCTTTGGAGAACCAGTGTATGTTAGGGTTGCGCTTATTGAAGAGCCTGTTGTTGGCCTGTGCAGATAGTTTGGAGCGGCTTCCCACCACGAAGAATCCTTTTTCCGCCAAACGCTTATGGTCCTCAATGAAGTGGCGTTCCATGATAATGTCGCCGTCGATAAACACAACATAGTCTCCTTGGCACATGCGCAGGGCATTGTTGCGTGACTCTGCTAGTCGGAATCCACGGTCTTCCTGCCATGCATGTTTTACGGGGCAAGGTAGTGACTTTGCCATCTCTTCAATTAGCTTTCGTGTTTCGTCGGTCGATCCGTCGTCTGCGATGATTATCTCGTCGGGCATAACAGTCTGTTTCGCCACGCTCATTAGGCAAAGACGCAGCATATTTGGACTGTTATATGTTGAAATAATTAGAGTTACCTTCATATCCTTTCATACTTTTTTAGTGTTGCATAGGTGCAATATATACGTATAAAATTACAAATATAGTGGTTTCTTGTATACGAAAGGAATTTTTTTGAATAATAAGTGATATTTCTTGATGTATATCAAAAAATGTGACAAAAATAAAGAAATAAGAATGAAATATTCTTAGTTCTTTATTACAATTCAGTTCTAATAATTTTTCTTCAGCATATACTGTGCCGTCTGTATCATAGAGAACACATACTGCCTCAAAGGTTCAAATTTTTTTGTGTCTTTGCTTTCCTTCATCGAGCCGTCGGCTTTCACGTCGTAGCAGAACGAGCGATTGGTTTTAGGCTCATATATATAGCAACGATCGGCTGAGCGTGCCACTATCTGGTTGTCGGCAGAGTAGAAGGCGAGTGGTCGTTGCTCCTTTGTCTGGTCGATGCCAAAGCCGTCATATTGGTAGCTTATTCCCAACATCGAGAGTAGGGTAGGCATCACGTCCACTTGTGTGGCGAGTTTTTCCACTCTTTCTGTAGGCACTCCCGGACCGAACATAATCAGTGGGATATGGTTGTATGATTGTGGCAGAATGCCGTCCACCTTGCCAACAATCTTTCCGTGGTCGGCAAGAATCACGAAGATAGTGTTCTTATACCACGCCTGTTGTTTGGCTTTTCTTATGAAGTCGCCTATAGCCCAGTCGGCATATTCCACGATCTGCGTCTCAGGTTCCTTCGACTTCGGCTTAAACCATGACGGAATGACGAATGGCGGATGGTTGCTGATAGTGAGCAGAGTGGCGAAGAAGGGTTTGCCTGTAGCAGCCTGCCTGTTGATTTTGTCGAGAGCGTAGCCAAACAGGAAATGGTCGCTCACTCCGAATGAATTTACCACCTCCTCCTCGGGATAGTCCTCCTGTGCATATATGTCGTCGTAGCCATTTGTGGTGAAGAACGCCTTCATATTGTCGTATTGCGCCTCGTGTGTCATGAAGAACATGTTGTGGTAGCCATGCTGCTTCAGCACGGTAGGTATTCCGTCGCGGTGGGGGGTCACCGTACCCTTCATAAGGTTGCGGAACATCATTGCCGGGAAAGAATACAGGGTGGCTGTCATGCCGTGGTTGGTATGTATTCCCGCCGAATAGCAATGCGTGAACGCCATAGAGTTGTTGTATAGCGAGTCGAGGGTAGGGGTGAGTTGTTGTTGCTGTCCAAACGTATGCAGGAAGTTGGCAGACATCGATTCCATCAGTATCACAACTACGTTCTTCTTATGTGTTGTGTCTCTGTTGTTTACCGAGTTATCCACAGAGTTATCAACATATCTTCTCAACACGTGCATAGAGTCGCACTTGCCCGTAATGCCAAGACTCTGTCGAGCCAAGCTTATGGCAGTAGGGTAGGGCATTAGATGCAGGTCGCGGTTCTCCTTTCGCATGTCGTCGAGTGCTGATGTAAGTAGATTGAACGCAGGATTAATGCCGAGTTGGTTTAGGAAAGCGTCGTCGCAGTAGTAGGCTTGCGATATCTTTATAGGATTGTAACCCGTGCGTCCGCGTATTCCGAACACACACAGGGCTATCGTGGCAGCGGTAATGGCGAAGTGAAAGACAGGTGCCCAACCGCGGTTTTTCTTGCAAGAGTTGGCTATAAATCTGTCGAAATGGTGTCGCATTCTCACCATAATATATATGTAAGCAGCCACACAGGCAAAGTACAGGGCTATATACAGGAAGTAGGATTTCTCGCCAGTCACCATGCCTGCTGTTGTTCCGGCATATCCAAACCACTCGAAGATGGACGAGTTGATATTCTTGAAGAAATAGGCAAAGTAGGGTATGTTGGCAGCTGATGCCATGAACGCCACTGAGCCAAGAATGCCATACCACCATACAGTAGCCTTGCGCATCCAAGTGCGCGTAACAGATACAGCCGCCGCAATCAATGTCACGGCAAGCGGCACTAAGGTGATGTAGCACGCTATCACGTTGTCAAACCACACGCCACGCACAAAGGCTGGCAATACACTTGCCGATGAGTCGGCTACCATGCCGCCCAACGCCAGATATTCCACAAGGCGGAAGAGCGACAGAAAGGCGAGCGTGAGCACATGTAGAGACACTACCCATGCCGCCGAGAGTAAAAATCGTTTGTTTATTTGCATAGGTACAAAGGTACATAAGAATTTTCATACACGAGAACTATTGTATACACATAAAGACATGCTGGCATGAAAAAAGCCGACTTCACAGCCGGCTCCTTTGCTCTTTATACAATAACATTATGAATTTTAATAGTGGCTATACTATTGGCATGAAAGCTCAGCTTCCATGCTGAATTTGTTTTACGCTTGCAAAGTTACTCATAATAAGCCATTTGCGCAATACCTAATTGTTGGTAAACTGTAGTATGACCTACTCAAGTTTCGGATTTAAGTGTTTGTATCTTAAATACGAGGAACACATCAATTGGGATGCCTGATTTATGCATATAAGTCCTTTGCCAGTACCACATAAGTAACACTCCAGTACCACATAAGTGAAACTCCAGTACCACCTATATGAAACTCCAGTACCAGTTGGATGGTACTGAAAACGGTACTGGGAGCATGCGTCAAGCTTAATGTTATTTTTATTTTTATAATGTTGTGAATAGCTATCTATTGCATGTCGTTAGACATTTTTTTGTTCTGTAGTTTTGGAAATCCCGATTTTTTTTATTTCTTTTGTAGTTCGCGGCATAATGCCGCAATTGACAACGATAAAAAACAATAATACACATTATATATTATATATGGCTCAGAAAAAGACCGACGACGGACTTACGCCGATGATGCGTCAGTTTTACAATTTCAAGCACGAGCATCCTGATGCGTTGCTGCTCTTCCGCTGTGGCGACTTCTACGAGACTTATGCCGATGATGCCGTTGAGGCAGCCAAGATTCTTGGCATAACACTCACACGTCGTTCCAATGGCAAGAACGCTAATGGTGCAGCAACCGAGATGGCAGGATTTCCACATCATGCCCTTGACACTTATCTGCCCAAGCTCATTCGTGCCGGAAAGCGTGTGGCCATCTGCGACCAGCTTGAAGACCCTAAGCTCACAAAGACTCTCGTCAAGCGAGGCATCACCGAGCTTGTCACACCGGGCGTGGCTATGAGCGACAATGTGCTTAATTACAAGGAGAACAACTTCCTCGCTGCCGTGTGCATGACCAAGGCACTCTGTGGCGTGGCTTTCCTCGACATCTCCACAGGAGAGTTTCTCACCGGCGAGGGCACATTTGACTATGTGGAGAAGCTGCTCGCCTCGTTTCAGCCTAAAGAGGTGTTGCACGACCGCCAGATGAAGGCACAGTTTGAGGAGCATTTCGGCAACAAGTGGTGCACATTCCAGCTCGACGACTGGATGCTCACCGAGCAAAGTTCGCGTCAGAAATTGCTGAAGCACTTCGGCACCAAGTCGTTGAAGGGTTTCGGTGTGGAGCATCTCAAGCTTGGAGTGGTGGCTGCAGGAGCCATATTGCAGTATCTTGAGATGACACAGCACACTCATCTTGGCCATATCACCTCATTGCGGCGCATCGAGGAAGACCGCTATGTGCGTCTCGACAAGTTCACCATACGCTCGCTTGAGCTGTTGCAGTCGATGCAGGACGACGGAGTGTCGCTGCTTGATGTCATCGACCGCACAGTCACTCCTATGGGAGCCCGTATGCTGAAACGCTGGACAGTGTTCCCACTGATGGATGTAGCCTCTATCAACAAGCGACTTAACGTTGTGGAGACATTCTTCCGCAATCCCGACTTCCGTCAGGTTGTCGACGACAATCTCCACCGCATCGGCGACATGGAGCGCATAATATCCAAGGTGGCTGTAGGACGTGTGTCGCCCCGCGAGGTGGTGCAGCTCAAGCTTGCATTACAGTCAATCATCCCTATCAAGACAGCCTGCCTCTACAGCGACAACGAGGAGATACGCTCCATAGGCGAGCGTCTTAACCTATGCGAGTCGCTGCGCGACCGTATAGAGCGCGAGATACAGCCCGACCCACCTCAGCTTGTGAACAAGGGCGACGTGATAGCCGCAGGCTTCTCGAAGGAGCTCGACGAGCTTCGCTCTATATCTCGCGGCGGCAGAGACTATCTGCTCAAGATACAAGAAGGGGAGGCTCAGAAGACAGGCATCCAGAGCCTGAAGGTGGGATATAATAATGTGTTCGGATATTATCTTGAGGTGCGCAACACCTACAAGGACCAGGTGCCTGCCGAATGGATACGCAAGCAGACACTTGCCAATGCCGAACGCTACATCACCCAAGAGCTTAAGGAATATGAGGAGAAGATAATGGGAGCCGACGAGAAGATACTCTCGCTTGAGACCCGCCTTTTCATGGAGCTTGTCACCGACATGGCTGAGTTTATCCCCCAGATACAGATAAACGCCAACATCATAGCCCGTCTCGACTGCATGCTCTCGTTTGCCAAGACAGCCGAGGAGCATCGCTATGTGCGCCCTATTGTTGCCGACGACTGTGTGCTTGAAATAAAGGCAGGACGCCATCCAGTCATCGAGACACAGTTGCCTATGGGCGAGGAATATGTGCCCAACGACATAGAGCTTGACACCGAGCAACAGCAGATAATGATAATCACGGGTCCAAACATGGCTGGTAAGTCGGCCCTACTGCGCCAGACAGCTCTCATCACACTCATGGCTCAGATGGGATGTTTCGTGCCTGCCGAGTCGGCGCATGTGGGCTTGGTTGACAAGATATTCACACGTGTGGGAGCTTCGGACAATATTTCCTTGGGAGAGTCAACCTTTATGGTTGAGATGACCGAGGCATCCGACATCCTCAACAACGTCACTCCGCGCTCGCTCGTGCTCTTCGACGAGCTTGGACGAGGCACATCCACCTATGACGGCATTTCCATTGCCTGGGCCATTGTGGAGTATCTGCATGAGCATCAAGGCGCACAGGCACGCACGCTCTTTGCCACTCACTATCACGAGCTTAACGAGATGGAGAAGAACTTCTCGCGTATCAAGAACTACAACGTGAGTGTAAAGGAGCTGAACGGAAAAGTGATATTCCTGCGCAAGCTGATGCGTGGTGGCTCCGAGCATTCGTTTGGTATTCATGTGGCAGAGATAGCAGGTATGCCTAAGTCGATAGTCAATCGTGCCAACACCATATTGAAGCAGCTTGAGGCCGACAATGCAAGTGTCGGAGTAGACCAGCCCGCCACATCGCGTCTTGCTGGCTCGGCAAGCCAGAATGGCATGCAGCTCTCCTTCTTCCAGCTTGACGACCCAGTGCTTTGCCAGATACGCGATGAGATACTTGGTCTTGACATCAACAATCTCACCCCGGTTGAGGCACTCAACAAACTCAACGAGATAAAGAAAATCGTCACGGGAAGGTCGTGATTGCAGAATACATCGTTTACTGCAAGTCTCTAAACTCCGACGGAAGGAAGCCAGTTTGGCGTTTGAATAGTTTTACGAAGTAGGAAGGGTCGTCATATCCCAAACTGGCGGCTATCTCCTTTATCATCATATTCGTGTATTTCGCCATTCGCTTTGCCTCAAGAATGATGCGTTCATTGATGAAGGCGAGTGGCGATTTACCCGAACATTCGTTCACACTCTTGTTCAGCGTGCGTACAGCCACATTCAGGCGGTCGGCATATTCCTGCACAGTATGAAGATGGTGGTATTCTTCCTCCACCATGCGGCGGAATAGGATGAAGAGTCTGTGTGATGGCTTGAGCATGTCAAGGTTTTTGTCAGTCTCATGTATGCCGTACCTCTGTATTTTTACGAGGAAGATGCAAAGCAATGATTTCAGTATATCCACATTGCCCAGTTCGCCGTAATGTCTTGACTCTTCCTCCATATCGTCTACCAATGGCTTAATCATCTGCGCCGTATGGTCGTCTATAGTGTAATAAGGTGTAGAGTCATAGGTATGGAATGAGTTGTATTTCAGGAATAAGCTGTCGGCATTTCCTCCAGATGCTTTGTCCCTCATCATGTCGGTACACATCTTTATAGCCACCCCTTTATAACCCTCTTTCCTGTCAAAATGATGCACCTGTCCAGGCGCAAGGAAAAAGATAGTGCCTGGCGCCACCTCATAATCGTTGAAGTCGACGGTATGAACGCCCGTTCCTTCCTGAAACCATAGTATCTCATAGAAAGAATGAACGTGCGCCATGCAGTCGTCTATTTCGCTTGTCTCAAAAAGATTGGGCATACGCTCCACCCTGAATCCATTGCCGTGTGACATATTGCACACGTTGGAATACATGCTGTTAAGTTCTTCAGTTGTCATAATATATCTGTTATTGGGGTGTAAAATTACTAAACAAATGGTAAATTTCAGCAAACAAAGTGTATAAAAAATATATCATGCCGAAATTTACTGTTCGTTTGCCGATATTTATTTTGCTAATCGAATGATTATCAGTAATTTTGCATCAGATAAAGAAAACAATAACATTTTAAATAAAGAATACGACTATGGCAAATAAATATTCCGGTACACAGACAGAGAAGAACCTCGCAGCTGCTTTCGCAGGTGAATCACAGGCTCGCAATAAGTATACATATTTCGCATCACGTGCCAAGAAGGACGGTTTCGAGCAGATAGCTGCCATCTTCCAGCAGACTGCCGACAATGAGAAGGAGCACGCCAAGATGTGGTTTAAGGAGCTTAGTGGCATTGGCAACACAGCCGAGAACCTTGCTGCAGCAGCAGAAGGCGAGAACTATGAATGGACCGACATGTACGAAGACTTCGCCAAGACAGCCGAAGAGGAAGGCTTCACAGAATTGGCACATAAATTCCGCCTTGTAGCAGCCATCGAGAAGCGTCATGAGGAGCGTTATCGTGCTCTCCTGCGCAACATAGAGGCTCAGGAAGTGTTCAAGAAGAGTGAGGTGAAGGTGTGGGAATGCCGCAACTGCGGTCATATCGTAGTAGGAACTGAGGCTCCTGAAATCTGCCCAACATGCTCACATCCAAAGGCTTACTTTGAGGTGCATGTAGATAATTTCTAAGTATAAACCCCTAAAAACAAAGAACTATGAAGAAATATGTATGCGACGTATGCGGTTGGGAGTACGATCCAGCCGTAGGATTACCAGAGGCTGGCATCCCAGCAGGTACACCATTCGAGGATCTTCCCGATGATTTTGAATGTCCTCTTTGCTCAGTAGGCAAGGACGAGTTCTCTCCAGTAGAGGAATAAGATTACAATCCACAAAACCCCTCACAGATTTCACTCTAACAAAGAAGCCTGATGGTTAAGAGTGATTTCTGTGAGAAGTAAGTTTATAGTGAATTTGAAAATAACGTTTCAAAGAATATAGGGTTTTGCAAAAATATTGTTGTTTGTCAGAATTCCTCTATTTTCTCAAAATATCCGAATTCAGAAAGCCAGTATTCGTTTTGTGTACTCTTAGGTACATACACCTTACAACTTTTTTTGCATCCCTTGAATGCTCTGTGGCTTGTCAATGGCACATTGCTGCTCAATACATATATAGCTGTGAGCTTGGAGCATCCTTCGAATGCCGCATGTTCAATTGCCTTGATGTTTTGAGACAATTTTATAGTCCTGATGTTATTGCACCCCTTGAATGCCTTTACGCTTATTGTTGTGATATTGTCGGGGATTTTGATGGACGTTATGCTGCGGCATCCTTCAAAAGTGGAAGTCATAATATGCGTTAAAGAGTCTGGCAGACTCACATTTTCTAATTTTCGGCATTCGGCAAAGGCGTAAGAGCCTATTCTCTCCACAGTTTCAGGAATGTCTATTGATTTGAGCGAATAGCATCCGTAGAAGGCCCTGTCTTCTATAGCGACAATTCCTTCAGGAAGGATTATTTCAGAGAGTTTTGTGCAGTCGAAGAAGGCATTCTGGTCAATCTTCAGAGTTCTTTTTGGAAGAATCAGTCGTACAAGACTTTTGCTATGTGCGAACATAAAAGGGTGCATCGTGTGATTATTGTCACACGATGATAATTGCACATCCAATACTTCAGCCTCCGACAGGTCAAGCGAATGCAGTCGCTTGCTTGCCATTCTTCTTAATAGTGAGATGTCGTCAACATTCAGTTTGCCTCCAATTTTCAATTCTGTGATGTCGTTTATTCTTCTGGAGCCTATTTTCCGGCGTAGTGTGCCTGGAGTCTCCAAGAAGATGAAGGTTTCGGGAATGATAGGTTGGTTTAATGCCGAGAGATAAGACAGTAATCCTCTGATACCCCTTGCTAATATATTATGTTTTTGTTTGTTGGCCATTAGTTACATCTTTTTTGCAAACTGTCCCCTTGGCTTGCTGTGGGTATATTCTTAGTTTTGGTTGTAGACAAAAATAAAAAAGGCGTGGGAACCATTCTCATTACTCGTCCTACGAATCGAGGCCTTCGCATTGCCCAGTACAGTTGAACGAGCAACGCAAGGTCCACGCCGATATGTAAAGGCACACCACCCCCTATACCAATATTTGACACATAGACGTTTGCTATGTGCTATATCAGCAAAAGGGGATGCGCATATATACACATCCCGAGGACATCTACCGTTGCAATGTTCGTTGACTGTACTTGAAAGTTGCGAAGTTTCGATTCGTCAAGAACAAAGCGTTTCGAGTAAACGCCTTTAGTATAAATGTCGTAGATTCTCGAATGAATCGATGAATCATCGTTGCAAAGGTAGTTATAAATTTTCAAGTGACAAAAGAATTTTTAAAAAGTATCCGATAAAAAGGTTCGTATCAAGGCATGATACGGTCATTTCATGATACACAACCGAACTTTATATCATTAAAAAAGACTTTGTCTGCTAATTAAAAGGGATAAGCAATAATTATCTTTATACAAGTAGGCTTAGTACATTAATTTCTGTTTTTCTAATCCCAATTACGGATAATAGCCTGCTGTGGTTGCACATATCGCTATTCTTTTGTAACTTCGCAATGAAATTAGGATCCTATGAAAATCAATAATCAAAAAGACAAATTACTCTCCATGATACGCAAGGGCAAGCCGATGACTCTCGGCCAGCAGGCGCGTCTCGTGCTGAGTCTTGCCACGCCTGCCATATTAGCGCAGCTCACAACTACGATGATGCAGTATATCGACGCCTCGATGGTGGGCAGCCTTGGTGCAGAGGCATCGGCGGCGATAGGCTTGATTGAGACTACTACATGGCTTATGGGCAGCATTTGTTCGGCTACGGCAGCAGGCTTCTACGTGCAGGTGAGCCATCAGCTTGGTGCTAACGATGCGGCTATGGCACGCTCCACATTACGCCAGGGCATCATGTCGGTGTTTATAGTGAGTGCGCTGATAGGGCTTATAGCCCTCGCCATCAGTCCGTTCCTTCCCACATGGCTTGGAGGCGACTCAAGCATCACTCCCACATCATCGGCCTACTTTGCCGTTATCGCTATGGCTTTGCCCGCTTTCCAGTTCTCGATGTTTGGTAGCGGAATGCTCCGAAGCTCAGGCAATATGATTGTGCCCAGTGTGATGAGCATGGTGATGATGACGCTTGATGTCATCTTCAACTTCTTCCTTATCTTCGACACTCGCACGGTGGATGTCCTCGGCATGAGCCTTACTCTTCCGGGAGCAGGTATGGGAGTTGTTGGAGCAGGCATAGGCACAGCCTCGGCAGAGCTTATAGCTGCATCGATAACAATGTATATCCTATGCTTCCGCAACAAGGAACTGAACTTGAAGATCGACCGTGGACGCTTCCTTCCCACATGGGATGTGGTACGCCGTGCCCTGCACATCGGACTACCTATGGGCATACAGCAAACCATCATGACCTCGGCTTACATCGTCACCACAATCATCATAGCCCCGTTAGGCACCTTTGCCATAGCTGCCAACTCATTCGGCATCATTGTCGAGAGCTTGTGCTACATGCCAGGCTATGGTGTGAGCGACGCTGCCACCACGCTTGTAGGCCAGAGCATGGGAGCCGGCAGACATGAGCTGATGAAGCGTTTTGCATGGCTTTCTGTTGCGTTGGGCATGGGCATAATGACATTGATGGGCATTGTGATGTATGTGGGAGCACCGTTTGCAATGTCCATGATGACACCATCGGAGGAAGTGCGCCAGCTTGGTGTAGAGGTGCTTCGCATAGAGGCTTTTGCCGAACCTATGTTTGGTGCGGCCATAATATGCTACGGAGTGTTTGTGGGTGCCGCGAAGACTATTGCGCCAAGCGTCATGAATCTTATATCCATGTGGGGTGTGCGCATTACGCTTGCCGCCTTGCTTGCGCCGAGCATGGGACTCAAGGGCGTGTGGCTTGCCATGTGCCTGGAACTGATGTTCAGGGGAGTGATATTCTTAGTAAAATTGAAATTATGGAAAAGATAACAAACAAGGTTTTCGGTGGAGAGCGTCCTCTCTTCGAAATCCACAATGTGGAGCTCGACCACGTGCGCATCACCTTTGGTGAATCGGGCATTAAGGAGTGCAGCAACATCGTTTGCCGCAACTGTTATTTCGAGGGTAAGTATCCCTTGTGGCATGTGAGGAAGTCGGATATACGCAACTGCTATTTTGCGCCTGGCTCACGCTCTGCCATCTGGTATTCGGATGACATGCACATGGAGGACTGCGTGATTAATGGTCCGAAGTTCTTCCGCGAGATGAAGAATCTCTCGCTTAAGAATGTCACTATCAACGATGCCGACGAGACATTCTGGGGTATCGACGGACTTACATTGGAGAATGTGGTGTTGCATGAGGGCACTTATCCCTTCATGCATTGCCGCAACATCAAGGTCGACGGACTGGAGTCGGATGCCAAGTATGTGTTCCAGTACTCCCGCGACATTGAGATTCGCAATGCCAAGATCGACACCAAGGATTCGTTCTGGGAGGTAGAGAATGTCACTGTCTACGACTCTGTGCTCAACGGTGAGTTTCTTGGCTGGCACTCGCGCGGACTTCGTCTTGTCAACTGCCATATCTCGGGTGAGCAGCCATTGTGCTATGCCAAAGACCTTGTGTTGGAGAACTGCACCTTCGACCCCGAGTGCGACCGTGCCTTTGAGTATTCCACTGTCCAGGCTGACATTCGTGGACACATCAAGAGCGTCAAGAATCCTGCTTCGGGCAAGATTGTGGCCGACAGCATAGGCGAGATAATACTCGACGAGAATATCAAGCAGCCTGCCGACTGCGAGATACTGACACGTGCATAGGAGGTACGGCTTTAAGGCCGTACTTCCAACAAAATGAAAATTATTATGATTTACGATTTTTCAAAACCTACCAACCGCTTACACACCAACTCCTACAAATGGGATTCTGCCCCTAACGATGACATAATCCCGCTTTGGGTGGCAGACATGGACTTCGAGACCTATCCTGCCATAACCGAGGCTTTGCAGCGTCGTGTGGCTCATGGCATATTTGGCTATACACGTGTGCCTGACGCTTATTATGAGTCTGTGTGCCAATGGTTTGCCAAACATCATGGCTGGTCAATAAATAGGAGCGACATAATCTACACTTCGGGAGTGGTGCCTGCAATATCTGCCATCATCAAGGCGTTGACATTGCCTGGCGACCAGGTGATAGTGCAGGGTCCCGTCTACAACTGCTTCTATTCCTCCATACGCAACAATGGCTGCGAGATGGTGAGCAATTCGCTTATATACAACAAGGAGACGTTGAGATATGAGATGGATTTTGAAGACTTGGAAAGAAAGCTCTCGCATGAGCGTGCGCGGATAATGCTGCTCTGCAATCCTCATAACCCTGGCGGGCGTGTGTGGAGTAGGGAAGAGCTGACACATGTTGCCGAACTGTGCAAGAAGCATGGTGTGCGTGTGGTAAGCGACGAGATACATTGCGAGCTTACTCTCCATGGCAACGAATACACGCCGTTTGGCTCTCTGCCCGACGAGTTGTCCTTTGGCTCCATCACTTGTTGTTCTCCATCCAAGGCTTTCAATATTGCCGGACTACAAATAGCCAACATCGTGTGTCGCGACGCTGCTGTGCGTGAGCGTGTCGACCGTGCCATCAACATCAACGAGGTGTGTGATGTCAATCCCTTTGGCGTAGAGGCTCTTATGGCTGCCTATACCGATGGGGGAGAGGAGTGGCTCATGGAGCTTCGCAAATATCTCTCGGACAATTATGACATGCTGCTTGAGTTCTTTGCCAGGCATCTGCCCCAGTTGCCCGTAATGCGCATGGAAGGCACTTATCTTGCATGGGTCGACTGCTCCTCATTAGGCGAGGCGTCAGAGGAGATAGAAGAACGCCTGATGAAGAAGAATAAAGTATGGGTTAATGCCGGCAGCATGTATGGCAAGGAAGGTGAGCATTTCATCAGAATAAATATGGCGTGTCCGCGTGAGCGACTTGAGGAAGGATTGCGTCGTATAGCTGAAGGAATAATTAGTTAGTTAATATGGTTTCTCGGCAAAATAAGTAAAATTATCTTCATAAATAACTAAGATGCAAATGATAGGATAATGAAAAAGTGTCAAAGACGAGTAAAAAAAACTCGCTTTTGACACTTTTTTATTGGTATTATCCCACCTGCGAACCCGGCTTAACGTTGCCAAGTACAGATGTCACGTTTAATGTTCCGTCGAAGTTGACAGCCGAGAGAATCATGCCCTGGCTTTCGATGCCCATCATCTTGCGAGGAGCAAAGTTGGCTACGAAGAGCACGTCCTTGCCGATGAGCTGTTCTGGCTCATAGTAGGCAGCAATGCCGCTGAGGATGGTGCGGTCGACGCCAGAACCATCGTCGATGGTAAACTGGAGGAGCTTCTTCGACTTCTTCACCTTCTGGCAGTCCTTGATATGACCAACGCGGATGTCCAGCTTCTCGAATGTGTCGAAGTCTACATTCTCCTTGATAGGAGCAGCCACGTAGGAAGCAGCCTCATTGGCCTTCTTGGTGTCCTCAAGCTTTTGAAGCTGTGCGTTGATAGCGTCGTCCTCAATCTTCTCGAAGAGCAGGGCAGGAGTGCCAAGCTGGTGTCCTGGCTTGAGGAGTTCGGTAGAACCGAGCTGATCCCATTCTGTCTCAGCCACGTTGAGCATCTCGCGGAGCTTCTTAGAGCTGAACGGAAGGAACGGCTCGAAGGCAATCTCAAGGTTGGCAACGAGCTGAAGCGAGATGTAGAGGATGGTCTTAACGCGCTCCATATCGGTCTTTGCCACGTGCCAAGGCTCGCAATCGGTGATGTATTTGTTGCCGATGCGGGCAAGGTTCATAGCCTCCTTCTGAGCGTCGCGGAACTTGAAGGTGTCGAGCAATGACTCTACCTTCTGCTTCACGTCCTTAAACTCCTCAATGGCCTTGCGGTCGACATCCTGAAGCTCGCCGCATTCAGGCACGATGCCACCAAAATACTTCTTTGTGAGCTGCAGGGCACGGTTGACGAAGTTGCCGTATACAGCCACAAGCTCATTGTTGTTGCGGTCCTGGAAGTCCTTCCATGTGAAGTTGTTGTCCTTGGTCTCAGGAGCGTTGGCTGTGAGCACATAGCGCAGCACATCCTGCTTGCCAGGGAAGTCAACAAGATATTCGTGGAGCCATACAGCCCAGTTGCGTGATGTGGAAATCTTGTCGTTCTCAAGGTTGAGGAACTCGTTAGCAGGCACGTTGTCGGGGAGGATATAGCCGCCGTGTGCCTTGAGCATTGTAGGGAATACGATGCAGTGGAACACGATGTTGTCCTTGCCGATGAAGTGGATAAGGCGTGATGAGGGATCCTGCCACCATGTCTGCCATGTGCCCCACTTTTCGGGCTGGGCGTCGCACAGCTCCTTGGTGTTGGAGATATAGCCGATAGGCGCGTCGAACCATACATAGAGCACCTTGCCTTCTGCTCCCTCTACGGGTACTGGAATACCCCAGTCGAGGTCGCGGGTCATTGCGCGTGGCTGCAAATCCATGTCGAGCCACGACTTGCACTGGCCGTAGACGTTTGAGCGCCACTCCTTGTGGTCCTCAAGAATCCACTGCTTGAGCCAGTCCTGATATTTGTTGAGCGGCAAATACCAGTTTTTAGTAGCCTTCTTAACGAGTCCGTGGCCCGGATTGTTCTTGTTTGTAGGGTTGATAAGCTCCTCTGGCGAGAGAGTTGCACCGCACTTCTCGCACTGGTCGCCATATGCTCCCTCGGCACCGCAGCGCGGACATGTGCCCACGATATTACGGTCGGTGAGGAACTCGCCAGTAACCTCGTCGCAGAACTGTTCCTCGGTCTTCTCCACAAGCTCGTGCTTGTCGTAGAGTGTGCGGAAGAAGTCGGATGCGAATTTATGGTGAATCTTTGATGTCGTGCGGCTGTATATGTCGAACGAAATGCCGAAGTCCTCAAACGACTTCTTGATAAGATTGTGATAGCGGTCGACCACCTCCTGAGTGGTAATGCCCTCCTTGCGGGCGCGGATTGTAACGGGCACACCGTGCTCGTCGCTTCCGCCGATGAACATCACTTCCTGCTTCTTAAGGCGCAGGTAGCGTACGTAGATGTCGGCAGGAACATACACACCTGCCAAGTGGCCGATGTGCACTCCACCGTTGGCATACGGCAGAGCCGCAGTGACGGTGGTGCGTTTAAAATTCTTTTCTTCCATTTATTAATGTAATTTTTATTTGTTTTCTGACTGCAAAGTTAGTGCAAAAATCTGATATATTGCCCTTTGTGGTGGCATAATATCATTATTGCGGTATTGTTGCCAAGTGTCAGGCATCTCTTTAATAAGGAGTGATAGAGTTGGATTTTAGCTGTTTTAGTGGGCTTCCAACCAATTCTCTCCCCATCCTGAGTCGGCCACGAGCGGCACTTGCAATGGGTATGCATTCTGCATTTCCTCAAGCACAATCTTTTCCACACGTTCCTTTTCCTCTGGCAGAACAGAGAAGTTGAGTTCGTCGTGCACCTGCAGAATCATTTTCGACTTGATTTCCTCGCGGCGGAAACGCTCGAAAATCCTCACCATAGCTATCTTTATGATGTCGGCTGCAGAGCCTTGTATAGGAGCGTTTATGGCGTTGCGCTCGGCAAAGTTGCGCACGGTGGCGTTGTGCGAAGTGATGTCGGGCAGATAGCGTCGACGATGGAAGAAGGTTTCGGCGTAGCCATGCTCGCGTGCCAGTTCCTTTGCCTTCTCCATGTAGGCATGCACCTGCGGGAATGTCTCGAAGTAGCCATCAATGAGCTGTTTAGCCTCGTCGCGGCTTATCTCCAACCGTTCGGCAAGACCAAAGACAGTGATGCCGTAGATGATGCCGAAGTTGGCTCGCTTGGCCTTGGTGCGCTGGTCGCGTGTAACGTCATTTATGCCCTCCTTGTATATGCGTGCGGCTGTTGCGGCATGGATGTCATAACCTTCGCGGAAGGCTTCAATCATGTTCTTGTCGCCAGAGAGATGTGCCATGACGCGAAGCTCAATCTGCGAGTAGTCGGCAGAGAAGAAGAGGCATCCAGGCTCGGGAATGAAACACTTGCGTATCTCTTTGCCCTCCTCACCGCGAACAGGGATATTCTGGAGGTTGGGGTCGGAGGATGAGAGGCGGCCTGTGGCTGTAACCGCTTGATTGAAAGAGGTGTGGATATGTCCGGTGTGTGGGTTGATGAGCTTCGGTAGGGCATCGACGTAGGTGCCAAGGAGCTTTTTCAGACCACGGTGTTCAAGGATGTGGTCGACGATAGGAGCCTTTGAGCGGAGCTGCAAGAGCACCTCCTCGGAGGTGACAAACTGTCCGGTCTTGGTCTTCTTCGGTTTGTCGACAATTTTCATCTCGCCAAACAGCACCTCGCCAACCTGTTTGGGCGACGCTATGTTGAACTCGTGTCCGGCAAGGTCATATATTTCCTTTTCTATCTGTTTCATCCGCTCTGTGAGCACCTTGGATGTCTCGGCGAGAGCATTCGTGTCGAGCAGCACTCCATTCATCTCCATCTCGGCAAGCACGGGAACAAGTGGCATCTCGATATTGTAGAACAAATCCTCAACATCGGCTTCCTTGAGTCGTGGTTTCAGCACATTGTACAGACGCAGCGTGATGTCGGCATCCTCGGCTGCATAATCGCAGATGTCGGCAGGGGAGAGGTCGCGCATGTTCTTTTGCGATTTTCCCTTGGGTCCGATGAGTTCGTCGATGTGTATGGTCTGATAGTTGAGCAGTGTCTCGGCAAGTATGTCCATGTTGTGTTTCAGCTCAGGCTGCAGCACATAGTGGGCAAGCATGGTGTCGAACATAGGAGCGGCGAGTCGCACACCGTAGTTCATCAGCACTTCCATGTCGTACTTGATGTTCTGTCCTATTTTCAGGATTTCTGTGCTCTCGTATATAGGTTTGAATATATTAACAATTCTTTCTGCTTTTTCACGTTCTGCAGGCACAGCCACATAAAATGCCTTGCCTTCTTCAACAGAGAAGCTCAAACCTACCAATTCTGCATCAATTGGATTGATTGAAGTAGTCTCTGTGTCTAAACAAAGAATTTGTTTTGTAATAAAAAAGTCAAATAATTTACGTGCATCTTCCTCTGTTTCAATGAGTTTATAGTCATGAGGAGCGGTTTTTAAGCTCTCAAAACTCGAAAATTCTGCATTAACCGCATAATTGGTCGGATTTTCGGCAAAGAGATCGAGCTGTTGGTTAACAACTTTTTGCTGTTGTTGAGGCTTCTTTACAAATTTGTCCAAAAGACTCTTAAACTCCAGTTCGGTGAAGATTTCGGCAAGCCGGGCGGTGTCAGGCTCCTCAACCTTCAACGAGTCGAGATCAAGTTCGATGGGGACATCGGTTCGGATGGTTGCCAAGAACTTTGACATGCGAATGTCATCAACGGCAGCCTCCACCTTCTCGCGGAGCTTACCCTTAATCTTGGATGAGTTGTCGAGCATGTTGTCTATGCTTCCAAACTCGCCTATCAGTTTTGCGGCAGTCTTCGGACCCACGCCAGGGCATCCAGGGAAGTTGTCGGCAGAGTCGCCCATCAGAGCCAAGAGGTCGATGACTTGGGTAGTGGAGGAGAGTGCATACTTCTCGCACACCTCTTTGGGCCCCATAGTCTCGTAGCCGCCACCATGTCGGGGGCGGAACATAAACACATTGTCGGATACAAGCTGACCGTAGTCCTTGTCGGGAGTGAGCATGTAGGTGGTGATGCCAGCCTTGCCAGCCTTGGTGGCGAGCGTGCCAATCACGTCGTCGGCCTCGAAGCCATCTACCTGTAGCACTGGTATGTGCATGGCCTGTATTATCTCCTTGATGATGGGCACAGATGCTTTGATGTCTTCGGGAGTTTCCTCGCGTTGAGCCTTGTAGGCAGGAAATGCCTCGTCGCGGAAAGTCTTGCCGTGGTCGAAAGCCACACCAATATGTGTGGGTTGTTCCTTGGTGAGAATCTCGTTGAGAGTATTTACAAATCCCATTACGGCAGAAGTGTTCAAGCCCTTGGAATTGATGCGCGGGTTCTTTATAAACGCATAGTAAGCGCGGTAGATAAGCGCGTAGGCGTCGAGAAGAAATAGCTTGTTCATTGTATTTAATATTGTTTTGGTGTAAAATTACAAAAAAAATGTCACTAATAACGGCAAAATCAGTAACTTTGTACTAAATATCAAAAAAATGGATTTTCTGTCAATTATAAAGCAACCCATAGAGGCGGAACTCGCCGATTTTATAAGTCTTTTCAATAAGTCGCTCTCTCACGAGGATGGCTTGCTCGGCAGTGCGCTTGAACATATCCGCAAGCGTGCTGGCAAGCGTATGCGTCCAATACTGATACTGCTGATGGCTAAGAATTTCGGACGTATAAGCAGTGTCACACAGAACGCTGCTGTGGGTTTGGAATTGCTGCATACAGCCTCGCTTGTGCATGATGATGTGGTGGACGAGAGCGAGGAGCGTCGCGGTCAGGCTTCGGTCAATGCCACTTATGATAATAAAGTGGCGGTGCTTGTGGGCGACTATATTCTCTCTACAGCCCTGCTTTGTGTGGCGCGCACCCATTCTGAGCAGATAGTTACTTATCTTGCCGAACTCGGCCGCACTCTGTCTGATGGCGAGATTCTGCAACTATCCAACATCGGTAGAAAGGACATTTCTGAGGAAGTGTATTACGATGTTATCAAGCAGAAGACGGCTGCCCTGTTCGAGGCTTGCGCAGGCATAGGTGCTTTGTCGTCGGGAGCTTCCGAGGAGGATGTGAAAGCAGCAAAGCTGTTTGGTCAGAACCTTGGCATCATCTTCCAGATACGCGATGACATCTTTGATTATTACGACTCTTCGGAGATAGGAAAGCCTACTGGCAACGATATGGCTGAGGGAAAGTTGACATTGCCTGTAATCCATGCCGTTAACAATGGTGGCGACGAGTCGATGCGCAAGCTTGCGCTTAAGGTTAAGGAGCGTTCTGTCACAGAGGACGAGATTGCTCAGCTTGTGGCTTACACCAAGGAGAAGGGTGGAATAGAATATGCCGAGCGCAGGATGTGGGAATTTCATGCCGAGGCACAGCGTTTCATCGACGAGAAGGTGGAGCAGCAGGACGTGAAGGATGCGCTTCAGACCTATCTGGATTTTGTTATAAAGAGAAATAAGTAGAAGGATTTTTACTTTGGTATATAAAAAGTAAAGCCTCATTAAACCTTTATTCTGCAAGGTTTAGTGAGGCTTTTTCGCGTTTCAAGCTCGCCTTATATTTTAGAAGAACTTGATCTGCTCGCCCTTGAGTTCGCTGAGAAGCATATTGGCAAGGCGTGATGTGCCAAGGCGGAGCCACTTGTTGGTGAGCCATTTCTCGCCGAGCACTTCCTTCACAATAGTGTAATAGATGATGGCATCCATAACAGTGTTGATGCCGCCGGCAGGCTTGAATCCTATCTGAATGCCCGTTTCATCGTAGTATTCCTTGATGGCCTGGCACATTACATATGCAGCCTCGGGTGTTGCGGCAGGCTCAAGTTTGCCGGTAGATGTCTTGATGTAGTCGGCGCCAGCATACATAGAGAGGATAGAAGCCTTCTTGATGTTCGACGCGGTCTTGATAGCGCCAGTCTCAAGAATCACCTTCATAGGCACGTTCTCACCGCATGCAGCCTTCAGTTCAGATATGTCCTCGCACACTCCCTCGTAGTCGCCAGAGAGGAATTTGCCAACTGGCATAACGATGTCAATCTCGGTAGCACCGTCGGCAACAGCGAGTGATGTCTCTGCCACCTTAACCTCGATGCGAGCCTGAGAAGAGGGGAATGAGCCAGAAACACAAGCAATCTCCACACCGTCTACCTCAAGCGACTCCGAAACAGTCTTGGCAAAGCAAGGATAAACACATATTGTAGCCACGTGTGGCAGGTCGGGGTACTCGTTGTCAAAGTCGTTCACACGCTCGGTGAAAGCGAGTACGCTGGTGTCGCTGTCGGTTGTCTTGAGGGTTGTAAGCTCGATGCTTCCGAAGAGGAAACGCTTAACGTCCATAGTGTCGTTCTCTGGCACCTTCTCGGCAATTATCTTGCGCACGGCATCGCGCACAGCCTGGTCGTCGATGTTGGTGTTATACTTGGCGAGAGCCTCTTCATACTTGCTCAGCTTAGGCTGGGCATTCTGGTTCTCCTGATCGTTCAGGATAATGTCTTTGATAATTCCCATTATTGTTGTTATTGGTTTGTTGTTTTCTATTTATTATAGATTCTCACTCTTTATATAGTTTGGGGTTGTTCTTGTGGCGGTCTTTGTCGCGCTTTGTCTTCTTCTCGAAACTCTTTTTCAGAGCGTCTGTGAGATCGACTCCTGTCTGGTTGGCAAGGCAGATGAGCACCCATAGGATGTCTGCCATTTCTTCGGAAGGATCTTGCTTTTCGCCCTCCTTAAAACTTTGGTCGCCGTAGCGGCGTGCCATTATTCGTGCCAGTTCGCCCACCTCCTCGGTAAGGCAAGCCATATTTGTAAGCTCGGAGAAATAGCGCACTCCGTATTCCTTTATCCAGCGGTCAACCGCTTCTTGTGCTTCTTTTATTGTCATATCTTTATTGTGCTATTTATATCTCCAACGAATGTCCCATAAGTTTCATGAATAGGATGTATACAATCCACATGGCGAACGTCGCAATGAAACAAATTCTGAATATTGCCCATATCTTTTTCGACCTTTTGGCTGCACGGAAAGGGTGGGGAAATTCAGCGTAGGCATTGATACTAATACCTATCAAAAACAATATCCAGCTCGTATATTTATACCATGCAATGTCTGCTCCCCACGACTTGCTGGTGCGCAACATTACAAAACCTATAAAAATCAGAATGTATGCGATAATGGATAGACAATCCTTTGTTTTATCCTTCATAGCCTATTCTTTGTTTTTGGTATCCATGCAGATTGTTACCGGACCATCGTTGAGCAGCTCCACCTTCATGTCTGCTCCAAATTCTCCAGTGCCCACCTCTTTGCCGAGAGCCGCTGAAAGTTTGCTGCAGAACTCCTCGTATAGCGGAACAGAGATTTCGTGGCTTGCCGCGCGAAACCATGACGGGCGGTTGCCCTTCTTGTAGGATGCGTATAGCGTGAACTGGCTAACCACCAAAGCCTCACCCTTGACATCTATAATCGAACGGTTCATAACACCGTTTTCATCGTCGAACACGCGCAGCGCAGCCACTTTCTTCACAAGCCAGTCGACATCCTCGGATGTGTCGGTAGCCTCGATGCCGAGGAGCAGAAGGAAGCCATTGCCAATGCTCGACTTCACATTGCCGTCGATAGTGACGGACGCATGTTGCACGCGTTGTATAACTGTTCTCATATCTTTTTCTTTTTAATGATGTTTTGTTTGTTGGATGTTTTGATGTAGGAGCCGTATTATGAGTCTCTCCACATTTCCTACAAAGATATTACAAAATCCCGATACTGGCAAGCAATATTCCAAATACATGTATAAACGTAATAAATACGAATGTTAATTCTACTTGTTTTCTTTTGAAATGTCAATGGAATTTGATAAATTTGCAAAGTCAAACAAGATACGTCAGATTTCTGAAAGATCATACAGTACAGATTAGGTAAAGACTTTTAGTTTTTAGTATAATTTGATATAAGGATTGCTTGCTCTAAGCCCGTGACGGGTGGGGGTAAGTGTAGGAAGATAATCAAATCTTCTCTGTGTGTGCGCTAAGGTCGTGAGATCATGGCGCATTTTTTTATGCCTTCTTTTCAAGACCTTCCTTTATCTTCAGTGCTTTGACAGCTCCCACTATTTTCTCTAAATCTTCGATGGATGCTTCCTGTATGCGCTTCACGCTCTTGAACGCTTTTAGCAATCGGTCGCGTGTGGCAGGTCCTATGCCTGGAATGTCGTCGAGCGCACTATGCAGAGCGTGTTTTGATCGCTTGTCGCGATGGAATGATATTGCGTAGCGGTGCACCTCATCCTGTATTTGCGTGAGAACATGAAAGAGTTCGGAGTCGGTTTTAAGGGCGATAGTTTTTGGGGGATTTCCAAAGAGTAGTTCGTTTGTGCGGTGACGGTCGTCCTTGGCAAGTCCTGCTATAGGAATGCTCAAATGCAACTCATCCTCCACAACCTCGCGCACCACACTCATCTGACCCAATCCACCGTCGGTGATGATAAGGTCGGGTAGGGTTGTTCCTTCTTCCATCATGCGTGAATAGCGTCGGCGCACAACCTCTTGCATCGAGGCGTAGTCGTCGGGACCTACAACTGTCTTGATGTTGTATTTGCGGTAATCCTTGCGTGAGGGTTTCATACCTTTATATACTATGCAGCCAGCCACAGCGTCCGTGCCCGAAATGTTGGAGTTGTCGAAACATTCAATCTGATAAGGCATTTTTTCGAGTTGCAGTTTCTGTTGCAATTCCTTCATCAGTCGAGTCTGCTTTTGCTCAGGATTCAGCTTCTCAGCCTGTTTCAAACGGTCGAACTTATATTGTTTGCAATTCATCTCGCCCAGTTCGAGAAGATGCTTCTTGTCGCCTCGTTGTGGCACAAAGAACGAAGCCTCGGTCAATTCCCAGTCCATGTCGAAAGGCACTATTATCTCCTTAGCCTTGCTTTGGAACCTTTCGCGTATTTCTGGTATTGCGGTGAGAAGCAGTTCACGGTCGGTTTCGTCGAGCTTGCGCTTGTATTCGAAAGTGAAACTTTGGTTCACCGCTCCGTTCTTAACGTGTATGTAGTTTATGAAAGCCGTTCGGTTCATGTCGTCGTCGACAATGGTGAACACGTCAACATCGGTGATGGTATGGCTCACCACCTCGCTCTTGGCACAGAAACTCTCAATCAAGAGATACTTCTGCTTTAATTCCTCAGCTTCCTCGAATTTCAGTTCAGCCGCTTTCTGCTGCATGTCCTCGTATACATGTTGCGAAAGTTGACGAGTGTTGCCCTTCAGAATCTCGCGAGCCTGTGCAATGGAAGCCTGATAATCCTCCAACGATTGCTTGCCGCAACATGGAGCCTTGCAGTTGTGAATGTGGTACTCAAGGCATGGTTTGTATTTGCCCTGTTCTATACCCTCCTTCGTGATAGGTATTCGGCACGTGCGAGGCTTGTAGAGTTTGTGTATAAGTTCGAGCACGGCAAACATGCTGCCCGTATGAGAGTAGGGACCGAAGAATGTGCCGAACTTCTTGTTTATTTGTCTTGTCTTGAAAACGCGTGGCAGATACTCGTTGGTTACGCAGATGCTCGGATATGTCTTGCCGTCTTTAAGCAGTACATTGTATCGAGGGTTGTATTTCTTGATAAGACTGTTTTCAAGCAACAGAGCGTCTTCCTCGGTTTTCACAACCGTGTAGCTGATGTCCTCAATCTTCGACACCAGCACCTTTGTCTTAAACCTGTCCACCTCCTTATGGAAGTAGCTCGACACACGCTGCTTCAGTCGCTTTGCCTTGCCTACATATATAATGGTATGTTCGGCATCGTAGAACTGGTAGCTGCCCGGTTTGTCGGGCATGTTGAGCACAATGTTCTTAAGGCGCTCAATGCGCTTCTCGTTTTCTTCCTTTGTCATGTTGCCTGTTGTTTTGTTGTGCCTGTACAGCCTGTAAGTGCTTTGAAATTAAGAGTGTTGTCCTGTTTTGTTTCACGTGGAACTGTAACCTCCTGTTGATTCATGTAATGGAGTTGGTTAATACCCCTCTCCTGTAGTAGGAGGACTAAGTTGCCACTCCTGTAGCAAGTTGGCTAAGATGTCCTTCCTGTAGCAAGTATACCAGGATGTCTGTCCTGTAGTCTTAAAAGTACATCCCTACTACTTCCTGCTTGTGATTAGCTCCATCAGCTTTATGCAAAAGCGCGGCAAGCCTGTAAGCCTGTCGCGCCTGTTGCCTGTTATAATCCTGTGGAGTGAGGATTAAATCTTTATGAGTGATGTAATCTCGATATCCTCGTCGAAACCCTCGCGTCCGTTCAGGCCTTCGTTCACAAGCTCGATGATGAAGTTGGCATAAACCTTCTTAGGGTTGAACTTCTTTACAAGATTGCAAGCAGCCTTCATTGTGCCGCCAGTAGCGAGCAAGTCGTCGTGGAGAAGGATAACGTCGTCCTCGTTGATGGCATCCTTGTGAATCTCGATAGTGTCCTTGCCATATTCCTTGGCATAGCTCTCCTGTACGGTGTCGCAAGGAAGCTTACCGGGTTTGCGGCAGAGTACCACTCCTGCACCAAGTCGAAGGGCGAGGGCTGACGACATAACGAAGCCTCGCGACTCAATGCCTACAATCTTGGTTATACCTTTGTCTTTGTAGAGTTCATACATTTCGTCGCAAATCTCCTGTAGGCACGCGTTGTTCTTAAAGAGTGTTGTGACGTCGCGGAAGTTGACTCCCTTCTTCGGCCAATCTGGTATGCAACGCAGATTGTCAAGCAATAATTTGTTGTTCATTTTCAGTTGTTTAATATATATTCGTTATTGTATTCGTTTCACGTGAAACCTGTACCTGTTACCTGTGCATTAGTACTAATAGTACATTAATGTCGCTTGGCGATACACCTGGTATGCGTGATGCCTGTCCGAGAGTCTCGGGATTAATGCGCATGAGCTTCTGTCTTCCCTCCGTTGATATCTCATGGAGCTGGTCGTATTTGAAGTGACCTTTTATTCTGATGTCCTCCAGTCGGTGCATCTTGTCGGCAATCTGTCTCTCGCGTTTTATGTAGCCGTCATACTTGATGAGTATTTCGGCAGCCTCGGTTATCTCCTCCTGTCTTGCGTCGTTTGAGTCGAGCGCAACCTGTAGGGCGGGTATAGCCGAAGCGAGTTGCTTAATGCTGAGTTGCGGTCGGGCAATGAGGCTTGCGATAGTTGCTCCAAACTGCATTGGGGTAGTTCCGAACGATTCAAGTGCTGCATTGATGTCGCGCGGCTTAACGTTGGTGGAGTTGCAGAAGTCAACTATGCGTTCAATCTCCTTCTTCTTCTTAATCCAATGGTCGTAGCGTTCGCGCGATGCAATGCCAAGGTTGTAAGCCTTCTCTGTAAGTCGTGCGTCGGCGTTGTCCTGTCTTAATAATATTCGGTACTCCGCGCGTGAGGTGAACATTCTGTAAGGCTCGTCCACACCCTTTGTTGTTAGGTCGTCAATCAAGACACCTATATATCCCTCGTCGCGTTTCATGACGAAAGGTTCCGAGCCTCCGCATAGCAGAGCAGCGTTGATGCCTGCCATCATACCCTGACCTCCTGCCTCCTCATAACCCGTAGTTCCGTTCACCTGTCCTGCGAAGAACAAACCCTTTACGATTTTCGATTCCAATGAAGGCTTGAGTTGGGTAGGGTCGAAATAGTCGTATTCTATTGCGTAGCCCGGACGGTAGACCTTAATGTCGCGGAACGCCTTTATTTTTTTCAGGGCAGCGAGTTGAACGTCCATCGGCATCGATGAAGAAAAGCCGTTAAGATACATCTCGTTCGTATCCTCACCCTCGGGTTCGAGGAAGAGTGGATGCTGGTCTTTGTCGGGGAACGTCATGAGTTTCGTCTCGATAGACGGACAATAGCGAGGTCCGGTCGATTGTATCTGTCCGTTGTAGAGAGGGGAGTCGGCAATGGCATCGCGCAGCGTGTCGTGCACCTCCTTATTAGTATATGTGGTCCAACATGGAAGCTGCTTTAGTTGTCGCGGAGCAGTCATGTATGAGAATCCGTGATAGTCGGTCTCGCCCGGTTGGCATTCCATATCCTCGAAATGAACAGAGCGTCTGTCTATACGCACTGGAGTGCCTGTCTTCATTCGTGCCGAAGTGATGCCGTGTCGGGTTATGCTTTCGGTGAAGTGAAGCACGGCAGGTTCGGCACATCTTCCTCCAGGCACTTTGCGTCGTCCCACATGCATCAGTCCGTTGAGGAATGTGCCCGCGGTGATAACCACAGCCTTTGCTCGGAACGTTACGCCCCACACAGTCTCCACACCTACAGCCTCGCCATTCTCCACAATCAGCTCGCATGCTTCGTCCTGCCATATGTCGAGTCCTTCAATGCTGTCGAGTCGTGTGCGCCATTCCCAGATGAATTTGCCACGGTCGCATTGTGCTCTCGGGCTCCATACTGCAGGTCCCTTGCCACGGTTGAGCATTCTGAATTGTATGGATGTGGCGTCGGTCACCAATCCCATCTCGCCTCCCATGGCGTCGATCTCTCGCACTATCTGTCCCTTGGCAATGCCACCCACAGCAGGGTTGCAGCTCATCTGTCCTATCTTGTTCATGTCCATCGTCACAAGGCACGTCTTAGCACCCATGCGGGCAGCTGCTGTTGCAGCCTCGCATCCGGCGTGTCCGCCTCCTATGACAATGACGTCGTAGTTGAAATTCATATCTTGATTGTCGATGTTAAAAATGTGCGGTAAGGCTCCCAGCCCTACCTCCTATGTTTTATGTTCGCAAAATTAAGAATAAAAAATGATTTTTGAGAAAAATAGTTTGATTTATCATCAAATTTCAGTATTTTTGCAGTCTGTAAGGAAGGGGGCTATACCTATTATATAGTATAGTGCTATTTTAGGCGCGGATATTATATATTTTTCCTTCATTGCAACGCCGCGACGGCGTGGCTCCTAAATATTGGAATCAATAATTCTAACATTTTAATAATTTTAATTCAAATCATTTATGTGGTTAATCAATTCATCTATCGGTAGAAAGGTAGTGATGGCCTTGACAGGCGTTGCTCTTGTTCTATTCCTGACATTCCACATGTCAATGAATGTTGCTGCGCTCTTCTCAGGAGAAGCCTACAACATGATCTGTGAGTTCCTCGGCGCCAACTGGTATGCCGTAGTAGCAACAATGGGTCTCGCTGCCCTTGCTGTCATCCACATCGTTTATGCCTTCTGGCTCACGATGCAGAACCGCGCTGCCCGCGGTACCTCACGCTATGAGGTAGTGGCAAAGCCTGCAAAGGTAGAGTGGGCATCACAGAACATGCTCGTTCTTGGCATCATCGTATTGCTCGGCCTCTTGCTCCACTTCTGGAACTTCTGGTACAACATGATGTTTGCTGAGCTTGTAGGTCTCGACGTTCCTAACGATCCGGCTGACGGTTTTGCCTACATCAAGGACACCTTCGCCAACCCGGTTTATGTAGTTCTCTACATCGTATGGCTCGTGGCTCTCTGGTTCCACCTCACTCACGGTTTCTGGAGCGCAATGCAGACATTTGGCTGGAATGGTAAGGTATGGTTCAACCGTTGGAAGACCATCGGTACAGTGTACTCTACACTCCTCATCCTCGGCTTCCTCGTAGTAGTAATCGCTTTCGCACTTGGCTGCGCACCAAGCCTCTGCTGCTAATTCAACATTCAACATTCAAAAATCATAATTCACATTATGGCTAAGACTATTAATTCAAGAATCCCTGAAGGCCCAGTGGCCGAAAAGTGGACCAACTATAAAGCTCACCAGCGTCTGGTGAACCCAAAGAATAAACTCAAGCTCGACATTATCGTTGTAGGTACAGGTCTTGCAGGTGCTTCTGCAGCAGCCAGCCTCGGCGAAATGGG
>CAKQEI010000010.1 GCA_934230115.1 uncultured Prevotella sp.
TACCTTGGCCGATCGGTTAGGTAACGGTCTGCAAAACCGTGTAGAGCAGTTCGACTCTGCTAGGTACCTCTTTAAAAGCGGAATTCCTAAGGGATTCCGCTTTTTCGTTATACATTCCGCTTTACCATTTCTTCTGGTTTTCGTTATATATCTTTCCACAAGCAATACTGATATTCCTTTTTGCTACATCCTTACGCATAGCCTCCGACAAGTCCATATTCTTGGGCGTTACGGCAACAACACGTGAGAAACCAGCCGCCATCATCTCTTCTTCATCATCCACACCACCAGAGACGAGCCATACTGGGACACCACAACGCTTGGAATGCTCGAGAATGCGCATGGGGAGCTTGCCCATCAAGGTCTGACGGTCGCTGTGTCCCTCTCCTGTTATCACAAGACAAGCTTCGCCAAGCATTGTGTCGAAGTCAACAAGCTGCAACAGCAGTTCAGCCCCCGACTCCTGGTGAGCGTTGAAAAACTGCATGAAGGCATAGCCAAGGCCGCCTGCCGCGCCAGCTCCCAGCTCCTGGCTGCGGTCGTAGCCGAAGTGTCGGGCACAGGCTGCGGCAAATCGCTTGGCTCTAAGGTCGAGAGCTTCAACCATTTCGGCATCGGCACCCTTCTGCGGAGCAAATACATGGGCTGCACCATTTGTTCCACACAAGGGATTTACGACATCCGAAGCAAGCACAAACTCGCATTCCTCGCGCAGCTTGTGCCAATCGTCGCCAATAGCACGAAGCATACCAATACCGCAATCGGAAGTGGCACTTCCTCCAAGCCCTACGATAAATCGACGAACTCCACGCCTGTAAGCATCCATCACAATCTCGCCTACTCCCCATGAGGTTGTGCGCATAGGGTTGCGCTGTTCTTTCTCCACCAGGGCAAGACCGGCTGCCTGGGCTATCTCCACAACAGCCGTGTCGCCCGACAAGCCATAAGCCGCATCTACACCACGCATCAGAGCGTCGTGCACACGCACCTCCTGACGTTTGCCGCCCATAGCAGCAAGAAAAGCGTCGAGCATTCCCTCGCCGCCGTCGCTCATCTCAATCTGCACGAAGTCGTTATGGATGTGTGTTTGAGCATGAGTAAGATTATTGGCAACATCTGCGGAGAGATTATCTGCAAGAGTCTCAGCAATCGTAGCGTTCACCTCCCTACTCGACAGACAACCCTTATAAGAGTCGCTGGCTATGATTATATTTTCCCTTACCATTGTTTCATTTTTTTATTTTATGCCAGAAATATAATGTTTTATCTTGATAATTTTTCAGAAAAAATCATTAATTTTGTAGGTAAAAATTCAAATAATCCATCACCCAATTAAACAATTCAAATAATTCAATTAGACAACAATAAATCATCCGCTTATGAACAATTCCATATTCCTAAAGCTTGGTGCTCCTTCCGACGAGATAGCTGTCGGCAAGAGCCATTGGTGGGGCTATCCCGACCTGCCTCTCGACATGGACATTCCTACTTTCATCGACCCTAACGACGGCAACGAATACGCTCTGTCGTTTCTTTGTCAGATAAATCTCGCCGACCTTCACGACGCTATGCTTGATGCCGCCTACGACACTGGCGACCAGTCGTACAAACAATACGACCTGCCCAAAAGCGGACTGTTGCTTTTCTTTGCCGACATAGCCTACTACGGAGGCATGTGGGACGAGCCTGCCATCGGCTCCTATCTGTCCGACAACAATGTGGTGCGTGTAGTCTACGTGCCAGAGGAGGACATGGCTTCGCTTATTTGCCGCCAAGAGGAATATGCCGACGAGGAACTGCCTGCCCAACCTATCGATTTCTGTGCCCATCTGCCCAAGGGCGAGGGATTGCCCGAACACAAACTGCTTGGCACTCCCGACCATCGCGAATGGGAGGATTGGGACCAGCCGTGCACGGGATGGCAGTTGCTACTGCAAATGGACTCTTGCGAGGAGGACGGCTACGCCTTCAACTTCATTGACTGTGGTGTGCTCAATCTCATCATCTCGCCAGAAGCTCTGAAACGACACGATTTCTCGAATGTAAGAGGAATAGTGCTTTCCACATAATAAGATTATGTTTAGAAGATAAACTCATCCGATTATTGATTTGTTTAAGGTTGGATGCCGAGAGCTTGCTTTCGTAAAGCCAACCTTAAACAAATATATTAAAGCCATAGGTTTTTTCAAAAATCGTGTGTTCTTATTATTTCTCCCAAAGCTTCATTCTGACGAACAAGAATTTCTATCACTCCATATTCCGAGCAACCCATTAATAATTACCCGAAATTTCCCCCAACAGTCCCTCACAAGCATCCTCTATCAAGTCGAGAGCATAATCAAAGTCGCTGAGGTCGCCATAATACGGGTCGGGCACAACGTCCGTACCGCTATGCTCCACAAGATAATCGGTGAGCATTCGCACTTTGGAGCGTGCCTCTTCAGAAGAAGCCTGCGCTGTGACAGCTTTATAATTAGCTTTGTCCATGACGAGCAGAAGGTCGAAATCGTCAAAATCCGACTGTCTTATCTGACGCGCATGACTGTCAAAACGATAGCCACGGCGGGCTCCGCGGTCGCGCATACGGCTATCAGGCAACTGCCCTACATGCCAATCGCCAATGCCTGCAGAATCGATGAAAAACTCAGAGTCAAGACCACATTCGTGCACCTTAGCCTTCATTACGCCCTCAGCCGCCGGCGAGCGGCATATATTGCCAAGACAGATGAAAAGAAGAGAATGTTTTTTCTTTGTAATCATAATATTTTTCTTTTATGGTTATTATTAATTCCTTTTTACGTTCACTATAATTTCTTATTATAGCTATTTCGCTACAAATTTAGCTAAAAAATCACATGACAGGAGTTTTTACCTCAACTTTTTTCGCTTCTATGGATAATTGTTAGTAACTTTACATCATGCAACAATCCACAACCACACCACACCACCCCGTATACAACGACTACGGAGCATGGATGCGCCGACAGTTCCCCTTCCGCGTGCAGAAGATTTCAGTCGACGCAGGATTCTCATGCCCCAACCGCGACGGCCACATCTCTCATGGTGGATGCACCTTCTGCGACAACCGCACGTTTAATCCTTCCTACTGCCAGCCCTCTAAATCCATAGCCGAGCAGATAGCCGAAGGCAAGGAATTTTTCAGCCGCAAATATCCCGAAATGAAATACCTCGCCTATTTCCAAGCCTACTCCAACACCTACGGCAGCCTCGACACCATACGCCGACGCTACGAGGAGGCTCTCGCCCAGGAGGACATCGTGGGAATTGTCATTGGCACACGCCCCGACTGCATCGACAGCTCCCTACTCGACTATCTGGAACAGCTCAACAGTCAGACATTCATAATTGTAGAATATGGCATAGAATCGGTGAGCGACGCTACTCTAAGGCGCGTCAACCGCGGCCATACCTTCGAATGCTCGCGCCAGGCCATCACAGCCACCCACGAGCGTGGCATTCTAACAGGAGGACACATAATTCTCGGACTGCCAGGCGAGAGTGCCGACGACAACGTGGCACAAGCCACAACCATATCGCAGCTACCGCTCGACATTCTCAAGCTCCACCAACTACAGATAATCAGCGGCACGGCACTTGCCGAAGAATACCAGCGAGAGCCATTCCACCTCTACACAGTAGACGAATACATCGACCTCTGCCGACGCTACATAGAGCGTCTGCGCCCCGACCTTGTGCTCGAAAGATTTGTGAGCCAATCGCCCAAAGAACTACTCATAGCCCCAAAGTGGGGACTAAAGAACTATGAGTTCACCAACCGCTTCGTCAACTACATGAAGCGCATGGACTCATGGCAGGGAAAATACGCAAAAATTTAAAGAGAATTATATCTAAAAAGGATATATATGTCAGAATAAATTATTACTTTTGCCATCTAAAAAATCAAGCAAAACAAAATAACACGTAAAGAAAATGAGATCAAGAACAGCAAATTGGTTTGAAACCACCGTACGCTACGAGCGCCAGACAGAAGATGCAGGACAGAAGAAAGTAAACGAACTGTATGTTGTCGACGCACTTAGCTTCGGCGAGGCAGAGGAGTGCATCACCAAGGAAATGGAACCGTTCGTGAGCGGCGAGTTCGAGGTGAAAAACATCTCTCCAGCTTCATACGGCGAGATTTTCTTCAGCGACAACGACAACGACGACCACTGGTACAAGGCAAAGCTCTCCTTCATCACTCTCGACGAGAAGACTGCCAAGGAGAAACGTTCTGCCGTGAACTTCCTCGTGCAGGCCGCCACTTTCAACGGTGCCGTGAAGAACATCGAGGAGGCTATGGGCAAGACTGCCATCGACTACATCATCGCCAACATCTCGGAGACTAAAATCATGGATGTTTATGAGCACAACGCTCCGGTGAAGAAAGAAGACAAGAACGACAAGCCAGAGGCTGAAAAATAAAGTCTTCACACACAAAAATCAAACACCCCAAAACACCCCACACTATTCTTTTAAAAAAACATCACTTTCTTACTATGGAAACAACTGACATTTCAAACCGTCTTCAGGAAGTGAAGAACAATCTGCCGCAAGGAGTAAGACTTGTGGCTGTGAGCAAATTCCACCCTACCGAGAGCCTCCTTGCAGCCTACAACGCCGGACAACGAGTGTTTGGCGAGAGCCGCGAGCAGGAACTTGCAAAGAAGGTGGAAGCCTTGCCCAAGGACATTGAGTGGCATTTCATAGGCCATCTGCAGACCAACAAGGTGAAGTACATCGCTCCATACATCTCAATGATAGACGCCGTTGACTCGCTCAAGCTTCTACGCGAAATCAACAAGCAGGCAGCCGCCCACAACCGCACCATAAAAGTGTTGCTCGAGCTACACATTGCTGAGGAAGAGACAAAATACGGCCTGTCGCTCGACGCTTGCCGACAACTGCTCGAAGAGGGCGAATGGCGCAAGCTTGAGAACGTGGAGATATGCGGACTGATGATGATGGCGTCGCACGTGGACGACGAGCAGCTCATACGCCAGGAGTTCATGCTTGCCGCCAACTTCTTCGACGAGGTAAAGTCGCGCTACTTTGCCGACCAGCCTTCGTTCTGCGAACGCTCCTGGGGCATGAGCCACGACTATAGGATTGCCGTGGAATGCAGGTCGACCATGGTGAGAGTAGGAACGTATATTTTTGGAGAGAGAGCTTATTTTTAATAATATTACAGGAGGCGCGGCATCATGTCGCACCTCCTGTTTTTTTGGGGTATTTATTATAAAAGTAGAATAATCAATTTTCAAACAGCCCACCAAAATTAATAATTAATAATAGTATTGCCCCTTTCCTTTCGTCCACTTTCCAAAATCTATCGCTCTCTTAGGGCAATGATGGTAGCAGGCAAAGCACGTGAGACACTTGTCGTTATGCAGCCACGTGGGCTTATTATCAGCATCAAGCTTTATGTCGCCCACCGGACAAACACTTACGCATTTGCCACAACCCACACATTTATCAGCATCAACACGGAATTTCTTGTCGGTAATAAGTTTCTTGAGAAACACCGAACCTATCAACCTACTGTTAATCCTCGGCCAACGTCCTATCACAAGATTGCGGATGCCCGCCGTGCGCTTCTCAATCGCAGGAATAAAATCAGTAAGCTGCCTGTTGGCAACATCCTTCTTCAGCTTCTCCTTCTCAGGTTTATCCACATCCATAAACGGCAAACCTATATACGACTCGGGCATTATCAGCGAAATAGCACTGTCTACATGCAGCCCCACGGCTGCAAGGTCGCTCTCCATCAAGTCCTCAGTCTCGCCAATATTGTCGCCAGCCGTACACACAGCATAGCAATAATGGCCATCGGCATTCCCGATGCGCAGACGGCCCACAAACTCCCTCACAAGCTTTGGCGGTCGCCAGCCATGAACAGGATAGAAGAAGCCGATGCGCTCGCCCTCGTCAAGCTGATAGCTCAACAATTCGTCAGAACCGTCAACACGCCTCATTTCCGACGCTATATTCACAAGACGGTCGCCCAAAGCGTCAGCCACCTTGCGTGCCGCCCAACGGGTGTTGCCCGTACCAGAGAAATAAAAAATCATAATTATTTTTTCTTTATTATCTTTGGCTCATTCCTTATATCACTCTACTTTTCGGATGAACCAACATTTTTCACTAATCAAATAAAAGTATAAGAACCATAAAAAAAACGGGTAGAGACATTTTGCAATCCCTACCCTATCCTTCAGTTCTTTTTTCAGACATTGTCTGCCAAGCAAAATCCATGTCCAGCACCTTTTACTTAGCCTCCTGCATCTCGCCCTCGATATAAAGGCGAATAAGCTCGGTTGCAGCATTTGTGCGCACGGTGATGGTCTTCTTGAAATGACCCGGGAAAACGCCCTTGCCATTATACGTCACCTTGATTTCGCCCTTCTCGCCCGGCTTGATTGGAGTCTTGGTGTAGGCAGGCACTGTGCAGCCACAGCTTGCCACAGCCTGATTGATTACGAGCGGAGCAGAACCTGTGTTGGTAAATGTGAACACGCACTTCTGCACAGGGTTCTTCTCAGAGAATGTGCCAAAGTTGTTGACAATCTTGTCGAACTTGATTTCAGCCTGCTTTGTCTGAGCAGCCAGCGTGAGGCCGCTGACGAGCATCACGAACATAATCAGAAACTTCTTCATATTCCTTTTGTTTTAATAGTTGCTAATTTTACATTGCTTATCGTCATTGCACGAATAAGTCGATACAAAATTATGAAAAACAATTAGGTTGCGTGTAACAAACACCCTATTTTTTACATTTATTATATTAATAATGTGCTTTTATTCATTCTTTTAACCCACAATACGGCAAGCCTTGCAAGAAATCTACATAAAACACGCTATAAATTTGGTGGTTCGGAATAAACATTTTAACTTTGTGCTAAAATAAGAAAACAAACAAGAAAATATAAATACAATATTTAAATATAATGTATAGAACTAACACTTGTGGAGAGCTTCGACTCTCCGATGCCGGCAAGACAGTGACTCTCGCCGGATGGGTACAGCGTGTGAGAAAGATGGGCGGCATGATATTTGTCGACCTGCGCGACCGTTACGGCATCACACAGCTTGTCTTCAACGACTCCGACGACAGCGAGCTTTGCTCACGCGCCGGAAAGCTCGGACGTGAATATTGCATCCAGGTGACTGGACAGGTGAACGAACGCGAGAGCAAGAATGCCAACCTCCCAACTGGCGACATCGAAATTATCGCCACAGAGCTCAACATTCTCTCCGAGAGTGCCACTCCCCCCTTCACCATCGAGGACAACACCGACGGCGGCGACGACATCCGCATGAAGTATCGCTACCTCGACCTGCGCCGCCCCACCGTTCGCAAGAACCTTGAGTTGCGCCACCGCATGACCATCCTCATCCGCAACTTCCTCGACTCAAAGAACTTCATCGAGGTGGAAACTCCTATCCTTATCGGTTCTACTCCCGAGGGAGCACGCGACTTCGTTGTGCCTTCGCGCATGAACCCAGGACAGTTCTACGCCCTGCCACAGAGCCCTCAGACCCTGAAGCAGCTGCTCATGGTGAGCGGATTCGACCGCTACTTCCAGATAGCCAAGTGCTTCCGCGACGAAGACCTTCGCGCCGACCGTCAGCCAGAGTTCACACAGATCGACTGCGAGATGTCGTTTGTCGACCAGGACGACGTAATCAACCTCTTTGAGGACATGGCACGCCACCTCTTCAAGGAAGTGCTCAACGTGGAGTTGCCAGCCAAGCTCCAGCAGATGACATGGCACGAGGCTATGCGCCGCTTCGGTAGCGACAAGCCCGACTTGCGCTTCGGCATGGAGTTCGTAGAGCTTATGGACGACCTCAAGGGCACAGGCACATTCTCAGTATTCAACGACGCTGCCTACATCGGCGGCATCTGCGTGCCAGGCTGCGCCAACTACACACGCAAGCAGCTCGACCAGCTCACCGACTTCGTGAAGCGTCCGCAGGTAGGCGCCAAGGGATTGGTCTACATCAAGTTCAACGAAGACGGCACAGTGAAGTCGTCTGTCGACAAGTTCTACTCACCCGAAGTGCTTGCCAAGGTTAAGGCCACAACCGGCGCCAAGGACGGCGACCTCGTGCTCATCCTCTCGGGCGACAACGCCAACAAGACACGCGTGCAGCTCTGCACCCTGCGCCTTGAGATGGGCGACCGCCTCGGACTGCGCGACAAGAACAAGTTCGAGTGCCTCTGGATTATCGACTTCCCCCTCTTCGAGTGGAGCGACGAGGAGCAGCGCCTCATGGCTACCCACCACCCCTTCACCATGCCCAACCCCGACGACATCCCATTGCTCGACGAGCATCCTGAGCAGGTGCGCGCCAAGGCCTACGACTTCGTGTGCAACGGCATCGAAGTGGGCGGCGGAAGCTTGCGTATCCACGATAGCAAACTCCAGGAGAAGATGTTCGGCATTCTCGGATTCACCGAGGAGCGCGCCATGGCACAGTTCGGCTTCCTCATCAACGCTTTCAAGTACGGAGCACCACCTCACGCAGGTCTCGCCTTCGGTCTCGACCGTTTCGTGTCGATCTTGGCCGGACTCGACTCTATCCGCGACTGCATAGCGTTCCCGAAGAACAACAGCGGACGCGACGTAATGCTCGACTGTCCAGCACCGCTCGACCCCAAGCAGCTCGACGAACTTCAGCTCAAGGTAGACCTGAAAGAGAAGTAAAAACGTTGACATAAGTCAAAAAAAATGCAATCACCAACGGCTTTGCAGCAAATATGGAGCTTTTTTCGGTAAATCATAAAGAATATTAAAAAATAAATGATTACTTTTGCGAAAAGTAAACTCCAAATCGTTGAGATTAACGAGTATCATTAATGTTTTTATACTAAATTATGACAGAAAAGAAAGCAACAAAGAAGACCGCAACCAAGAAGGCTGTAGCTACTAAGACTACTACTACCACTAAGCGTGCGGCTGCAAAGAAAGTTGAAGTGGAAGTAGCTATTAGCGCAGAGAACGCTGGATTCCGCGCAGGTGACGTTTACCAGGCTTTGGCAGCAAGCGAAAAGCCATTGAGCGTAGCCGAGATTGCAAAGGCAGCCAACATCACAAACGAAGAGGTTTACCTCGGAATTGGCTGGCTCTTGAAGGAAGGCAAAGTGAAGAACGAGGAAAACCTCGTGACACTCGCCTAATAACACTCCCAAGAAGAGACTGTTAGATTTTTTTACGATAAAGGAGCTGCAAGCACGCCGCCACAAGAGAGACGTGCCTACAGCTCTTTTTTTCGTTTGGCAATCCTTATTTTTCGTTTAACAACCCTAAGCCATATGAATTACGGTGACGAGATTATTGCGGTTTTATACGAGGCTGGCAACGACGGACTGTCGGTGCATAAAATCGCTATTCACATACACAATGCCCACAACACGCTGTTCTCGCCGATAGCGTTCGCCGAGGTGCGGCTGAAAGTGCAAACGTGGCTACTGCGCAACTCGCGCGCCACCGACTCGCCCGTGATACATTGCGGCAAGCGCGGCAAATACCGCATCAACCTCGCCTCGCCACATCTGCGGCAAAAACTGTTGGAATTCGGCGAATCGACATTCTCGCAAAATTCAACCGACTCCAAGCAAAATGGCACCAAAAGCCAAGCCTCACTCTACGACGAATTGTTTGGAGATAGCGAATTGTAAGAAGAAAAATAGATATTGGAAAATTTTTACCACAAAAAACAACCCTCGTCTCATATATTTTACTTATCTTTGCAATTAAGTTTTCATCGAAAAATTAATCGCAACTAAAAACATAAAAGACATGGCGCAAGTTAGTAATCACCTCGTTATTATGGCTGGCGGCGTTGGTAGCCGTTTCTGGCCTATGAGTACGGTCGACCGTCCAAAACAGTTTATCGACATCCTTGGCGTGGGTCGCACACTGCTGCAGCTCACTTACGACCGCTTCAAGTCCATCTGCCCTGTGGAGAACGTGTGGGTAGTGACCAACAAGAAATATGCCGACATCGTGCGCGAGCAGCTGCCCGAGGTGCCACAGCAGAACATTCTGCTTGAACCTTGCCGCCGCAACACAGCTCCATGCATAGCCTATGTGAGCTGGCACATAAAGTCGATAGACCCCAAAGCCAACGTAGTGGTTACACCAAGCGACCACATCGTGACCGACACCGACGAGTTCCGCCGCATCATAAAGTCGTGCCTTAAGTTTACAGCCGAAACCGACGCCATCGTGACGCTCGGCATGAACGCCACACGCCCCGAAACAGGCTATGGCTACATACAGGCCGACCTCTCCACAGCCTCGCCACGCAACAAGGAAATCTACCGTATCGACTCCTTCCGCGAGAAGCCCGACCTGCAGACTGCCAAGGAATACATCTCCCACAAGAATTACTTCTGGAACGCTGGCATATTCATTTGGAGCGTGTCGACCATTGTCAACGCCTTCCGCGTCTACAATCCGTCAATAAGCAAGATTTTCGAGAGTATGCTGAGCATCTACGGCACACCAGAGGAGCAGGAGATGATCGACCGCCGCTATCCCGAATGCGAGAACATCTCGGTAGACTACGCCATCATGGAGAAGGCGGAGGAAATATTCGTATGTCCGGCTAACTTCGGATGGAGCGACCTCGGCACATGGACCTCGCTCATGCTCCAAACCAAGCACGACCTCTACGGCAACACAGCCATCGGAGAAAACGTGAAATTCTATGAGTCGCACAACTGCATTGTACACACCACCCAGGAAAAGAAAGTTGTTGTGCAGGGTCTCGACGGCTACATCATCGCCGAGAAAGACGACTGTCTGCTTGTGTGCAAACTGGCGGAAGAACAAAGAATAAGACAGTTTGCGGAAGAGGAATAAGAATTTTGAATTTTGAGTTTTGAGTTTTGAATTGTCGGCAAAGCCGATTAGGAATTAATCAATTTTGAGTTTTGAATTGTCGGCAAGGCCGATTAGAAATTAATCAATTTTGAGTTTTGAATTGTCGGCAAAGCCGATTAGAAATTAAT
This sequence comes from uncultured Prevotella sp., assembly GCA_934230115.1. Taxonomy (GTDB): domain Bacteria; phylum Bacteroidota; class Bacteroidia; order Bacteroidales; family Bacteroidaceae; genus Prevotella. The sequence continues at coordinate 11,042 of CAKQEI010000010.1, forward strand.
CAATTTTGAGTTTTGAGTTTTGAATTGTCGGCAAGGCCGATTAGAAATTAATCAATATTTTGAGTTTTGAATTGATTAATCAAAAGTCAAAACTCAAAACTGAACAATTCAAAATCGCCAACGGCGACAATTCAAAACTCAAAACTCAAAACTCAAAATTATTTTTTCTTCAATCCCTTATAAGCCAGAATTCCCACAACCACTACAGCCATTGCCAGCAGCACATAACCGATCTCGTGGCTATATTTCACAGCCTGCTGATAGACATCCTGAGTAGTCTTGTAGTCGGTGTATTTGTATATTCCCCAACCTATCAGGGCAAGCACGGTGTTCCACACTCCCGCGCCCAATGTAGTATAAATCAAAAATTTGCCAACGCGCATTCCCGACAGTCCAGCCGGAATACTGATGAGCTGACGCACAGCCGGCACCAAGCGGCCGAAGAATGTAGAGGCAGCACCATGCTCACGGAAGAAAGACTCCGCCTTCTCCACCTTCTCGCGGTCGATAAGACACATGTGGCCGATGCGGCTGTCTGCAAACTTATACACGATGGGGCGACCCAACCACTTTGCCAGATAATAATTCACAAGCGCGCCAAGGTCGGCACCGATAGTGGCAAACACCACCACAAGCACAAAACTCATGCCGCTGTTTGGGTCCATAGCCTTCCAAGCGGCAGGCGGCACAACCACCTCCGAAGGGAAAGGCACAAACGAACTCTCAATAGCCATAAAAAGCGTGACAACCCAATAGTTCAGGTTGTCGAGAATCCAAAGGAAAAGATCTGCTGAATTCATTGTTTTCTGTTCTTTGTTTTTTTTATTTCTACTTGTTTTCTTTACTTATCTCATAATCATAATAGTCCTTCGGATCCATGCCCTCAGGGAAGTCCATGCCCAATACCTTGCGCACCTCATGCGGGCACATCTCGCAAGCCATGCGCAAGAGCTCAAGATAATTATCCCTACGCTTCATCCGTTTGCAGCAAGCCGCAAGATAGGCAAGCGCCAAATGGTCGTTGTCGGAATAGTTGTCTTCATACGACCTGAACATACGGTAGGCCACCGACGGATAGCCACAGTCGAACACCGACATCGCTATGCGGAAAAACACCTCTGGAGAATACGACGACGAGTGCAAAACCTCCATGAAAGTAGCAATTGCCTCCTTCGACCTGCCATGCTCCAGCAGAATATGCCCTTTCACCACCATCGCATCCTTGTTGTCCTTTTGCTCCTTAATAACCTTGTCGATGCACGACAAGGCATTGTCCACCTGGTCGAGCTGCGAATAGGTGAAAGCCATGCATTGCAACACCTCGCTTGTGCCCATCCCCTCTTTTTCCATAATCTCAGCCGCCTTCTCGTAGTAGGGCAAAGCCTCCTCGGGCTTGCCCATATTAAGCATACAGTTGCCAATGAACAACATCGCGCCGCCATCCTCGAAGGGAATGAGTTCGGAATAACGCTTGTAGTACTTAATAGCCTCGGCAAAGTTGCCAAGCGAGAAGAGTCCGTTGGCCTTGTTGAGCACCGCCTCATAGTCGTCGGGATTGATGGCAATGGAATATTCGCTCGAAGTGATTGCATCGTTGATGCGGTTGTCCATAAACTGCGACGCAGCAAGCGAGTTCCAGTATTTTGCCGAGTAAGGGTCTTCGTCAATAAGCTTCTCGAATATTTCCTCACTCTGCCCGTAGTCGCCCTTAGTATAGGCGATGCGCGCCTTAAGCTCGCGATAGTCTGCCAGGTCGGGTTCGTCCGAACGTTCAAGCCACTGTGCAGCCTTGTCGGGCTGACCATAGTCGACGAACAGCGTGGCCACGTCGAGCACATAGTCGGGCAGGTCGTCCTCGTCTACCACATCCATGCTGTCCTGCAGAAAGCGGTCGGCCTCCTCCACCTCGTCGCCTGCAATCATTATCTCAGCCTTAAGATAGATGCAATCGAGGTCGGTTTGGTCGCTAATCTGCCCCACATACTTGCAAGCCAAATCCGCGTTCTTTTCGTCGATAAGGGCCATGCGTCCACGAAACACCAGCGGCAAGGCAGAACCCGGATGCAAGCGTATGGCATAGTCGAGCGCAGCAATAGCCTCTTTCAACTTGCCGTGGCTGTAGTAGTACTCGGCAATGTCCGTAAGCTCCTGCGACTCGAAATACTCGTCCTTGCCCAAGCCGAGCGAGCGTTCGTAGCGGTCGAGAAATTCGCGGAAATCTTTTGTGTTGAAATAATCTTCTTTGTTGTCCATCCCTATATAATATAATGTTAAGTGTTTTATTTGAGAATATTAAATGTTAAATGTTAAGTGTTAAATTGACGGCACAAAACATCCCCGCCAACTTAACATTTAACATTTAACACATAACATTAAAAAATAAAGCACTTAACATTTATGAAAACTATTTGTTTTTCTTAGCGTCCTTCAGGCTCACAGTCTTGTTGAACACAAGGTGTTCGGCTGTAGAGTCGAGGTCGGCCATGAAGTAGCCAATGCGCTGGAACTGGAGATACTCGCCCGGCTTGCGCTCGGCTGCATACTCCTCCACGTAGCACTCGTTGAGCGTAGTGAGGCTCTCGGGGTTGAGCAGCTCGTGGAACTCGCGCTCGTCGGCACCCATATCGGCCACAGTGAAGAGGTGGTCGTAGATACGCACCTCTGCCTTCTTGCAGTGGTCGGCCGACACCCAGTGGAGCGTGCCCTTAACCTTGCGGTTGGCACCCTCAAGTCCGCTCTTGCTCAGCGGGTCGTATTCAGCCTGAATCTCTGTGATGTTGCCGTCGGCATCCTTTGTGCATCCAGTGCACTTCACGATGTAGGCGTTCTTCAGGCGCACTTCCTTGCCCGGAGTCATGCGGAAGAACTTCTTCGGAGCATCCTCCATAAAGTCCTCGCGCTCAATCCAGAGGTTCTTCGAGAATGTGATGGTGTGTGTGCCGTCGGCCTCGTTCTCCGGATTGTTAACGGCCTCCATCTCCTCGCTCTCGCCGTCGGGATAGTTGGTGATGACGAGCTTCACAGGGTCGAGCACAGCCGACACTCGCAGCGAGCGCTTGTTAAGGTCCTCGCGCACGGCAGCCTCAAGCAGCTCCACCTCATTGAGGGCGTCGAACTTGGTGTAGCCGATGGAGTCGATAAACTTGCGTATAGACTCTGGTGAGTAGCCGCGGCGGCGCATACCCGAGATTGTAGGCATACGTGGGTCGTCCCATCCCGACACCACACCCTCGTTGACAAGAGCCAGAAGCTTGCGCTTTGACATCATGGTGTAGGTGAGGTTGAGTCGGTTGAACTCAATCTGTCGCGGACGGAAGTCGTTTATATTCTCAGTCTCGCCGCGCATCTCCTTGAGGAAGTCGATGAACTTGTCGTAGAGCGGACGGTGGGGCACAAACTCAAGCGTGCAGATTGAGTGGGTCACCCCCTCGAAGAAGTCGCTCTGTCCGTGTGCAAAGTCATACATCGGGTAGGCGTTCCACTTAGTGCCGGTGCGGTGGTGCGGAGTGTGGATGATGCGGTAGATGATAGGGTCGCGGAAGTGCATGTTGGGGTTAGCCATGTCGAGCTTGGCTCGCAGCACCATGCTTCCCTCCACAGCCTCTGGAGTGTTCATCTGCTTGAACAGCTCAAGGCTCTCCTCCACGGGGCGGTCGCGGTAGGGCGAGTTCACACCAGGAGTAGTCGGCGTGCCTTTCTGCTCGGCTATCTGCTCGGCAGTCTGCTCGTCGATATAAGCGTGTCCGTTCTTGATCATCCACAATGCAAACTCCCAGAGCTTGTCGAAATAGTCGGAGGCATAATAAATGTTGCCCCACTTGAATCCGAGCCATGAGATGTCGTTGAGGATGTTCTCCACATATTCGTTGTTCTCCTTGGTAGGGTTGGTATCGTCGAAACGTATGTTGCACACGCCGTTGTATTTCTCAGCCACACCGAAGTCCATGCAGATAGCCTTGGCATGTCCGATGTGCAGGTAGCCGTTGGGCTCTGGCGGGAAACGTGTCTGAATGCGTCCTCCGTTCTTGCCTTCTGCCAAGTCCTGCTCCACAAGCTGCTCCACAAAACTCAGGTTCTTCTTCTCTTCAACTGGTTTTTCTTCTGTTATTGCCATATATTTTTCTCTTTTTTATGTTTCGCTGCTATGATATTATAATAGCTGCAATATATTTATTATAATATGTGATTGCAAAGTTACTGTTTTTTACGGAAATAACAAAGAAATATTCATTTTGACAGAAAGAATTTTATCTTGCAGGAAGGAATTGATTCTCTCGGCAGGAAGATTTATTTCTCTCGGCAGAGAAAAAAAACTCTCTCGGCAGAGAAAAAAAACTCTCTCGGCAGAGAAAAAAAACTCTCTCGGCAGGAAAAAAAACACGGTTTCATTGCGACGCATACCACTCGCCCACATCCTTGCAGCCCACGGGCAGTTGGTGGTGCTCCAGCGTGGGCAGCACCTCCTTGAGTTGCATGAAGAGGCGTTCGCCAGGAGCGTCGCGGTCGGGATACATGTGGAACGTTGTGCCGAGCCGTTGCTCCAACCCCTTAAGCATCAGCTTGTCGTCGTGGCCCAAAAGCGTGGCCGATGGTATGGCTATCGTCTTGTGTCCGGCAGAGAGCATAGCCCAGCAGTCGCTTGCGCCCTCGGTGATGTAGAGTGGCTCCCCGGGGCGCAGCATGGCCGTGACGGGCAGGTTGTAGATGGAGCAGCGTGAGCCATAGGGGAAGCGGAAGCGGGGAGCAGACCCACATCCGGACAAAGCCAAAGCCCCTCCCCCGTAGGGAGGGGAGTTATATGCATTTGTGTGGCAATCCTTTTTGTCGGAGCAATCCTTTTTGTCGGAGCAATCCTTTTTGTCGGAGCAATCCTTTTTGACGGAGCAATCCTTTTTGACGGAGCAATCCTTTTTGACGGAGCAATCCTTTTTGTCGGGTTTATCATTTGTGTGGCAAGAGTCTTTGTCTGGCTTACGGTAGTCAAGGTTGCGGTACTGAATTCCTATCAGTCGGCCCTCAACATCGAAGTAAGGGATTTGCAGCCAATGCGTCCCCTCGCGGTCGGTCCACGACGACAAGCGGCACCATCTCACCACACGCTCATCCAACCTTCGCTCTGTGAAAAGAAACTCGCGCGCCTTGTCGCTGAGCCACGGATGCTCAAAGTATCGGGCATAACGCGCAGCGTCGAACGCAGGCTTTTGGGCGGCTGAATTGGAAGCAGCGGCGGCCGAATTGGAAGCAGCGGCAGCCAAATTGGAAGCAGCGGCGGCTGAACCGCAGCCTGCTGCGTCCGAACCAGAGCCATTGCTCTGCGTTGCGTTTCTTTCCTCCACAACGACGTTGTGCCTGTCGGCAAGCCATCGGCAGGCATCGGGGAACGACTTTCCAAGATAGCGCATTGTGAGGTCGATGGTGCCGCCCGAAGCTCCGCACACGAAGCAGCGGAATGTGTTGCGCGAGGTGCAGAAAGAGAGACTCGCGTGGTGGTCGTCGTGGAAAGGGCACAGGCACTTGTGGCGGTTGACGCTGAGTCCGAGTCGCCCTGCCACCTCCTCAATGGGCAGCGAGCGAAGTCTGATAATTGTATCTTTATTCATAAGGTTCGTTTTTTTTGTAAAATGTATGCAGGCTCCACCCTACTTCAAGTACTCCTGAGTCTTGGTGTAAAGCCCCGTCTGCGGCGAGTAAGTGATAAACTTGCGGTGCACCCACTTGTAGAGTTGGTTCTTCGTGCCCTCCTTAGTCTTGCCGAGCGAAATGCGCAGAGCCTCAAGCTGCGATTCGTTGAAAGATGTAGGCAGATCGTCCAAAAGGTTTTTCGGTCCGCGTCGCTGAGCTTCGTTCATGTTGTCGGTTTCCTGTCCAAACATGTCGCCAAAAACCTGCACCTTGCTCCATACGTCGTGGTAGACGAGCCACTCCACAATGTTGCCAATCGCCTTGGTCCACGTCTGATTGTTGAGAATCCACAGCAGACATCCCGCCTTCCATGCAGACACAAGCGAACGCTTGGAATAGTCCCACAGAGTGTTGTCGTCGGTAAGGTCGCCAAGCGTAGCCATGTCGAGAGAGAGCTGGTCGATAAGTCGGTTGAGTGGTTTTATTACAAATCGTCCCTTGCAGATGCCAAGCCTGGCAATATACTCGTCGAGCTTTGCAAGGAAAGCATCGTCATACTCGCCTTGGCGTGGAATACGGCCGTCGCGCTCCTGGCGTGGCTTGAAGGAGAAGACCATGCGGCCAAAAGTTCCGTTGACCAGGTCGTTCTTGTAGTACTTGCGCGCCGCAAAAGGAGTGGAAGAGATGGTGAGATTGCAGCGCAGAACCGGATTGCCCGTCACGCCATCTGCTGTGGCACGCAAGGCTCCGGCACGTTCGCGATCGTAGATATTGCGCAGCATCTGCGATATACGGCGATGTCCGCCACAGATGCTGTCGGCCATCTCCACCTCGGGCATGTTGATATATTGTGTGCGTGCGCCCAACTGTTCGCAGCCCATAGCGTTCTGGATGAAGGCAGCATTGGTGATGTCGGCAGGCGGAAACCAAAACGCCACGTCAGGACGCACGGGCTTCTCCTTGTTGGCCGACTTGCTCTTCACCATCTTCTGCCACTCCTTAAGTTTGTTAAGTTCCTCCTCGTCGTGCTTGCGGAAGTCGCGGCAGATAGCTTCCACTAAACCTGACAACTGCCCCTTTCCAGCGCCACTATCTGCCACAAGATGGCTCATCATGCCGCAGGTTTCCATCCAATGGCCATTGGGATACTTAAATTCCGCTCCACTTACGTGTGCTCCGAGTATCGGGAAAATCATCGGAACGATGCTTTCGTGCATGTCTTTTGACACTTGAGAAAGCAAAAACTTGATAATTTCTGTGCCAACACCGAGTTTTGGCATCTTTGGAGCTGTCTTTGTACTAAAATTATTCTTCATATTTCTGTTGTTTTATTGTTTTAAATTATTGATATTAAGCCTTTTAGAGAAATGAGAGGTTTGAAGAATCTTCCACTTCCAGTTCTTCCAGTTATTTTTAAGAGGGTATCAACTTCCTTGCTTCTTTTATATATTTATATATATCTATATATAATTAATTAATAATCAATAAGTTATAAAGACAAGAGAAGAGAATCCCGCAAAACATACCATTCATTTTTTAATTGGAAGAACTGGAATATTGGAAGATTCCGCCATTACAGTCGTCGGATCATTACAATCAAGCCTAAGGCTAAGCCCCCACTTTCTCTATAAAGAAAGCCAAAAGCCAAGCCCCCACGTCCTATATAAAGAAAGGTAAGGAGTGACTGGCTGTTCTCGATAAGCTCTTGCTGAAGAGCTACTGCTGTGCGAGGTTTGTACTGTGCTTCGAAACCTGCGCAAAAAACATATATATACTTCATTGTTTTTTACTGAGGACAGACGGGGATGGTATTTACTGCTGTCCTCAGTAATGGGGAATTATCCCTAAATTTTGTTACCAAAACACGAAAAAATGGTAACATGAACCAAAATGGTAACAGAAAAAGAAGCTAAAAAAAACCGGGATTCCGCTATTGGCAAGGGAATCCCGGTAGAAAAAGAAAAAAAATGATTTTTTTTACGGCATTGCAACAAAACCGGTAACACGTTTTTTGTGGAGAGGCTTATTTCCGCATCTTTTCAGATGCCTTTGGTGACACGCATATTGCCCGAAAACACATCATAGAGCACGCTGTCGTTGAGGTCATAAATGCTATCCTTGTCTTTATATAAATCGGTCAAAGGCTGGTTGTAGTCGAGAATGCCGAGGATAATTCTTATTTGCATCCTCGAGTCGTTGTCCAGTCGCTCTACGTTGCTGCTTCGGTTCTTTTCAAACTGCTTCTTGATGATGGCCGACGCCGACACTCCTTTCTTTCTCTCCATATAGCGTGGCCCGTTGAGCAGCTGCTTGGTAAGTTCGGTCAGCACAGTAAGTCCTCCTATCCATCTTATATTGCAAAAACGGTCCTCTCCGCTGAATAGGTCGTAGAAGTCGTTGGCTGTACGTGGCTCTTCTATCCAGCGCCATTGCTGCATTTTAAGCATAATGATGCGGAGTCGCTGAGCTTTGGTAGCCTCGTTTGGGCATTTGTAGCAGAATGTGGGATAGGTGGGGGCGGCGGTCGAGGTATTGTCTTTCTTGGCCGTCTGCGGCTTCTTCCTTGGCAGCGGCAGTCCCTGCTTTATCTCCTTTAGCCGGTCGAGCTTAATGCGTCGGGTGAACATTCGGTAGATGGCTTGCAGACTGTAGTTCAAGGAATACAAGGCTGAGGCAAAGCCCTCGTCGGAGTCCTTGTTTGCGATGTAGGAGTTCTCAAGCTCGCGGGCAAGGAGTGTGGACAGACGCTGAATCTCCTGGTCGATGGTCGTGGTGTCGAGTCGGTCGCCATGTCTGAACTTGAGGTCCTCTATGTAGTAGTCCAGTGGCGAGAGTCCTTCGGCGTCGGTCTGCTGCGCCTCTTGCCTTATGCGCTGGTATTGGTTGCGGTAGACCTCGGTCTTCACGTCGTTCTGGGCTCGTCCTATGTCCTTGTGGCTCTCGAAAATAGCGGAATAGACGGGGCTGAGTTCGGAATATTTATTCTTCAATGTCCTTAGCTCAATCAATATGTCGGCCCTATTGAATGAGGTCTCTCCGTCGAGCGACGAGCAGCACATCTCGGAGTATTGCCTTGCCGTAGTGAGGAGCGAGTCGGCATTGCCGGTGTTGGCATTGTCAAGCCTTCTGAGCTTGGTTCTCATCATGTCGGTGAGCTTCAGCAGCCGGTCGTCGTGCGCAGTTAGGGGGAAAACCGTCTCTCCATCCTCAAGCGCCACTTGCCTGATGTATGGTTGCTTGACGCCATTTTTGTTCTCAGCCTCAAAATACATGCAATTATGCTCAGCCGAATGTCCGCTGATTGTCACGGGCAGCATTTCGTCCTGCACTATGTCAAGCTCTATGTATCGGCGCTCGGTCTTTGAGACGTTGCCTATCTGGTTGCACTCTTCATCCCACACGGATATGCTTCCCGGATATTTGCTCCCTGTGGGCTCCCTCCTTAAATATACGGTTGTGCCTATCGGCATACGTGCGAAGAGTTCGGGATAGTCGGCTGCACCGTTGGGCAGATAATTTCTTATTCCTACGATTGTCAATGTTAGCTTCATTTCTTCTTGTTAGTATATATTATGGTTTAATGCTGAACAGATAAATATGCTGTAAAGGTAATGCTTTTAGCTGAAAAATGAAAAAATACAGACGGTTTATTTCACTTTATTTATGTAAATTGACTGATGGAAATCGGGGAAAAAATTGTATTTTTGCAAATGATAGACAAGTAATCAAAAAGAAAAAAACGAAAACATTCACATGACAACAACACTCATTATCCTCGCCCTCTCGGCTGTGTTCTTCGCCATGGGCAAAGTTCGCTCCGACCTCGTCGCGCTGTGCGCCCTCGTCGCCCTACTGCTCACCGGAATCCTCACTCCGCAGGAAGCCCTTTCGGGATTTTCCAACTCGGTGGTGATAATGATGGTGGGACTGTTTGTTGTGGGTGGTGCCATTGTGCAGACGGGCTTGGCCAAAAAGGCGTCGGGCAAGCTGATGACCTTGGCAGGCGACAGCGAACTGGGCCTGTTTCTGCTGCTCATGGTGGTGACTGCCGTGATAGGAGCCTTCGTCAGCAACACGGGCACGGTGGCTCTGATGATGCCCATCGTGGTGAGCCTCGCCCAGAAAGCCAAGATGCGCGCCAGCCGACTGCTCATGCCCCTCGCCTTTGCCAGCAGCATGGGCGGAATGCTCACGCTCATCGGTACGCCGCCCAACCTTGTGATTCAGGAGGCGTTGACCGAGAACGGCTTTGAGCCGCTCAAGTTCTTCAGTTTCCTGCCCGTGGGCATTGTGTGCATAGTGGTGGGCATTGTGGTGCTGCTGCCTCTGAGCAAGCGGTTTCTCAACGGCGACAAGAAGCACAACGACGGCGACCAGGGCAAGAGGCGCGGCAAATCGCTCGACGACCTGATGCAGGAATACAGCCTCAAGGACAACCTCTCGGTGTTCACCGTGGGCAAGCAGTCGATAGCCAACGGCAAGACACTTGCCGAACTCGACATACACCACCGCTATGGGCTCACTGTGCTTGAGGTGCGCCGAATAAAGCAGCCACGCTCGACGCTGATGAAGGAGGTGGAGCAACGACTTGCCGGACCCGACACCAAGCTAACGGAGGGCGACATCGTCTACGTGAGCGGCGACCCGAAGCAGGCTGTGAGCTTTGCTGCCGACATGCAGCTCGACAAGACCAGCGAGGAACTGGCTTTCTACGACATCGGCATTGCCGAGGTGGTGCTGATGCACAACTCGCGCCTGTGTGGCAAGACGCTGAAGGAGACGGGATTGCGCCGACTCTACAACGTCAACGCTTTGGGCGTGCGCCGCGACGACAGCTATATTACCGAGGGCCTTGCCGACATGAAGTTCCGCCAGGGCGACATCATCCTCATCCAGGGCAAATGGAAGAACATCTCGCGCATAGCTGATGTGGCCGACGGCATTGTGGTGATGGGCCAACCGCTTGAGGAGGCTTCGCGTGTGACACTCGACTACAAGGCTCCATTGGCTGCTGCCATTATGCTGCTCATGATTATGACTATGGTGTTCGACTTCATTCCTGTGGCTCCCGTCACAGCGGTGATGATGGCAGGCCTGCTCATGGTCATCACGGGGTGCATCCGCTCGGTGGAGGCAGCCTATAAGACTATCAACTGGGAGAGCATTGTGCTCATAGCCGCCATGCTGCCCATGTCGGTGGCTTTGGAGAAGACGGGAGCCTCGGCTATGGTGGCAAGTCTGCTGGCCGACAACTTGGGCCAGGCAAGTCCCTACGCCCTGCTGGCAGGAATCTACTTCACGACATCGCTCCTTACAATGTTCATCAGCAACACCGCCACGGCTGTGCTTATGTCGCCCATTGCCCTCACCTCGGCTGCTGCCATTGGCGTGAGCCCCTACCCCATGCTCTTTGCCGTGACCCTCGGAGCGAGCATGTGCTTTGCCTCGCCATTCTCCACTCCGCCCAACGCGCTTGTGATGCAGGCAGGCGGCTACTCGTTCATGGACTACATCAAGGTGGGACTGCCGCTGCAAATCGTTATGGGACTGGTGATGATTTTCGTTCTGCCGCTGATTTTCCCGTTCTAAAGCAACAGTTGTGCAAATAATTGCGTAACTTTGCATGAACAAAAAAACATTATAAAAATTTATGCCATTAAGATTACCAGATAAACTCCCCGCTATCGAACTCCTGAAGAAGGAGAACATCTTCGTGATGGACAACTCGCGCGCCACAAGCCAGGACATTCGTCCGCTGCGCATCGTGATTCTTAACCTCATGCCGCTGAAGATAACGACAGAGACCGACCTTGTGCGCCTGCTCTCGAACACTCCGCTGCAGATGGAGATTTGCTTCATGAAGCTGAAGAGCCACACGTCGAAGAACACTCCTATTGAGCACATGATGATGTTCTACAAGGATTTTGATGTGCTGGAGAAGGAGAAATTCGACGGAATGATTATCACGGGTGCGCCGATAGAGCATCTCGACTTTGAGGATGTGGGCTACTGGGACGAGATCTCGAAGATATTCAGCTGGGCCGACACACACGTGACGAGCACAATGTACATCTGCTGGGCTGCCCAGGCGGGACTCTACTATCATTATGGAGTGCCTAAATATCAGTTGCCCAAGAAGAAGTTCGGCATCTTCCGACAGTTCACGCTGCATCCGCAGATTCCGCTCTTCCGCGGTTTCGACGACTCGTTCAACATGCCCCACAGCCGCCACACCGAGGTGAGACGAGAGGACATAGAGAAGCATGGGGAACTGGAGATTGTGGCTGAATCGCCCGAGAGTGGCGTGAGCATTGTCATGGCGCGCGGCGGCAGACAGATATTCGTGACGGGACACATGGAGTACTCGCCCTATACGCTCGACAGCGAATACAGACGCGACCTCGGCAAGCGCGACGACGTGGAAATGCCTGAGAACTACTATACGGACAACGACCCCGAAAAGGCGCCGCACGTGACGTGGAGGGCTCATGCCAATCTGCTGTTCAGCAACTGGATAAACTATTACATCTATCAGGAGACACCTTATAATATTGAGGAGATTGGGTAAAAAGCCCTACCCCTGGCCTCTCCCTCGCAGGGAGGGGAGTGATGTGCAACTACGAGGTCGTAGGAGATAAATAATTAAAGTATAATTTTAAAGCAAAAAAAACGGTCCCTACATTTCCCTTTCTCCTCCATATTGGGGCGAGACTGGGGAAGTAGGACTTTTCATACATTATGAATTCAAACAACAACCTTCCTCGCCCCATCGAGCTTCTTGCTCCAGCCAAGAATCTTGAGCAAGGCATCATAGCCATCGACCATGGTGCCGACGCCCTGTATATAGGAGCCAATGAGTTTGGAGCGCGACAGGCGGCTGGCAACAGCATAGACGACATCGCGCAGCTTGCTGCCTATGCCCATCAGTTTGGAGCAAGGGTCTACGTTACGGTCAACACCATTGTCTACGAACATGAGCTTGCTGCCGCCAAGCAGCTGCTGCGAAGCATAGTGAAGGCTAAGGTAGACGCTATACTTGTGCAGGACATGGCCGTTGTGGAGATGATGAAGGAGATAGCCCAGGAGCCGGAGATGCAGACCATGCGTATGCCTGAGCTGCACGCAAGCACTCAGACCGACAACCGCTCTGCCGAGAAGGTGGCGTGGCTCACAAGCATAGGGTTCAGCAGAGTGGTGCTGGCACGCGAACTCTCGACCGAAGAGATTAGGACTATCCACAAGGCTGTGCCGCAGACGGAGCTTGAGGTGTTTGTGCATGGTGCCCTGTGCGTGAGCTATTCGGGGGCTTGCTATGCTTCGCACCATTGTTTCGGACGAAGCGCCAACCGTGGCGAGTGCGCACAGTTCTGCCGCCTCGCCTTCGACCTTAAGGACAGTCGTGGCGACATCATTCGCCGGGCAAGCCATCTGCTCTCGCTCAAGGACATGAACCAGCTCGACCGTCTGGAGGAAATTATCGCAGCCGGAGCCTCCTCGCTCAAGATTGAGGGACGACTGAAGGATGCGGCCTACGTGAAGAATGTGGTGGCGGCCTACAGTAAGCAGCTCAACAAGATTATTGAGGAGAATCCCGGAAAGTATCGCCGAAGCTCGTGGGGCAAGGCGGAATATTCGTTCACTCCCAACTTGGCGAAGACTTTCAACCGCGGCTTCACCCACTACTTCCTCGACGGACGCCGCGACGACATCTCGTCGTTCGACACTCCTAAGGCGATGGGCGAATATGTGGGATATGTGAAGGAGATAAGGCGCGGCTCGTTCAACGTGGCAGGCACGGCGATGTTTGCCAATGGCGACGGTCTCTGCTTCTTCACGCCCGACCATAAGCTGCACGGATTCCGTGTGAACCGCGTGGAGAACAACCGCCTCTTCCCACTCTCCATGCCCGAGGAACTGAAGGCTGGAATGGCTCTCTACCGCAACAACGACATGGTGTTTGAACGTGCAATGGAGAGTAAGACGGCGGAACGAAAGATTGACATCGACTTCACTATTGGCGTCGACTGTGGAAAGATTGTGCTCGAAGCCGAGGACGAGGCTGGACGCAAGGCGTTCACCACGCTCGACGAACCGCTGCAGGAGGCCAAGAAACCACAAGCCGACAACATCATCCGACAGCTCGAAAAACTTGGCAACACGCATTTCCGAGCACGCAACACTAAGCTCGAAGGTGGTGTGGCTGGAATGTTTATTCCTTCAAGCAAACTGGCTGCCATGCGCCGAGAAGTGCTTGACATGATTGAGGAACAATCGATTGAGATGGAGGACGTTTCGGAGAAACTGAAGAAGACCTACGGACGTTGCAACGGCAATAACGACAACGGCAAGACTGGCAAGACGCAATATATTGATGCCGAGAAGATAAATGCAGCCAATGTTGCCAACCATCGTGCCGAGGCTTTCTACGAGGAGCATGGCGTGAAACACGCCGCTGCCGCATTTGAGCTGACTGATGGAGCAAGGCCTAACGCCAAAATCTATGGCACTCCTCATGCCAACACTCCGCTCATGACCTGCCGCTACTGTCTGCGCTACGCCATGGGATTCTGCGTGAAAAGAGGCGGCAAACGACCTACGTGGAAGGAACCGCTGCTGCTTGAATCGTCGGACGGAAGACAGGTGAAACTGGTGTTCAACTGTGCAAAATGCCAGATGGAGGTCTATGCGCAAGATTGAATTCGTCAACAAATAATAATAAATAAAAGAACCGTATGCGAAATTTAAAGAAAAACATAATAGGGGTAGTGGCTGTAATAATGGCCACCATCTCCTTATGCAGCTGCTACCATGCCACGACGCGCCACCACGACGCCTACGTGGCTCAGCCGTCGGCTCCATACTCCGACAGCCAGGTGGCCGACTCCGACTCCACCGCATACGACAACATGAACGCGTTCTACAACACCCACCACTACCGACAGAACTACAACTTTGTGGTGAAAGCCGACTCGCTTGCGTTGCTCCGCCAACAGCCTGAAGAGCTGCTCAACGGTCTGCCTACCGATTCTTTCTACGTGAAGAAGGGCAACCATATTGTTGTGGTAGACATCCGACTGCTTAAGAACGATGCTGTGGATTCGGTGTGGGTGCAGGTGGCACGCGACCAGCACACGTTCGGATGGGTGCACGAGAGCCGTCTGCTGCCGTCGGTTGTGCCCGACGACCCGATTTCGCAGTTCATATCCACATTCTCCGACATCCATCTGCTCGTTTTCCTTATTATCATCAGCGTGATAGCCGTGAGCTATCTCGTCCACAGCATCATGCAGAAGCGCGTGAAGGCGGTACACTTCAACGACATCGACTCCTTCTACCCTACTCTGCTCGCACTCTCTGTGGCCACATCAGCCACATTCTATTCGAGCATTCAGATGTTTGCCCCCGAGACGTGGCGTCATTTCTACTATCATCCGTCGCTCAATCCGTTTGCCGTGCCTCCTATCCTTTCGATATTCCTCGCCTCGGTTTGGGCTATGGTGATAATGTCGATAGCTACGGTGGATGATGTGCTGAAAAAGCTCTCCACTTCCCACGCCACGCTCTATCTGTGTGGCTTGGGAGCAGTATGCGCCGCCAACTATATCATATTCAGCATTACAACGCTCTATTATTTGGGCTACGCCTTGCTCGTGGCTTATTTCTACTTTGCTATAAAACGTTATGCCGACAAAAACTTCTTCAGATATGTGTGCGGAAACTGTGGGGCGAAAATGAAGAGAAAAGGACGATGTGAGAAATGCGGGGCGATAAATGACTAAAAATAACGTATAATGGACGTATAATTTTTCAAACGCATATTTTTGACGTTAAAATTATACGTCAATTACATGATTGAAATATTACACGTCCATTACATGACTGATTTATTAAACGACTACAACACAAACGATGCCCCATAAACCAGCAACAGATACCTAATGAACTTTCCGATGCTGATGCTTGTGATTGAGATGACGATGTTTGCCTTCATCAATCCGAGCAATATCGTTATGGCACTTCCAAGAATTGGCAGGAAGGCGAAGAATCCCATCCAGGCTCCACGGCCACCCACAAAACGCTGCGCCTTGTCGAGGCTTTCTTTCTTGACATGCAGATAGCGTTCTATCCACTCAAGACGTCCCATACGCCCGATGCCATAGTTGAACATTGAGCCGAGCACATTGCCGATAGTGCCATAGACGATAAGAGGCAAAGGGTCGAGACCAGCAGCCTGCAAACCCACCATCACAGCCTCACTACTAAACGGGAAAAAGCTGCCCGCAAAGAAAGCGGATACGAGCATTCCCCAATAACCCCAGTCAATCAGAAAATTCAGAATGGCATCCATAGGTTGACACAAGTTATTATTAATGCCACCACAAGCATTACGTAGAACGAAATGTTTGTTATGAACGTATTGGTGAGAGCTATATAATGGCCTATCATTGGCGACGTGCTGACGATGAGCAACGCAAGGAGATAGTCGATATGCTGGGGCTGGAGAATCATGAAGACTATTGCAGCCAAGGCTAATACCGAGAATATCTCAAACAACATTCGTGTGCGAATCTTGTCCTTGTAGTTGTTCAGACGGAAATGTATCATGCCTACCACAGCCAGAATGGCCACATAGGCTGCCGTCAAGATATGCGACACTGGCATGTCCATCCATCCGAGCACGGGCCCAAACTGGGCTATCTGCAAGAAATGGTCGAGCAAGGAGTCAACATCGTCGATGTAGAGATAATAGGCCACCATAAACCAATAAGGCACCAACAAACCGAACAACGACGACACGAAAGCTCGGAAACTGCGCACCATAAGATTGGTGCAAAGCAGAACCCACACTACGGGCACAAAGAAGAGTATCTGAACAAACATTGTGCTCGCTATGCCCAACATCAGGAAGGCATAAAACACACGACCCATGGCTCTATTATCTTGATACGCACTAAAAAGGAACAGATAGAAAGCTATGAAACATGCCTGAACTATGCCACAACGTACGTCTACAACAAGGTATTGCGACATTACCGCCAACACAAGAAACGAGCACGACACCATACGGCTGTAGATGCGTATGAGGGCGTTGACATTGTTCAGCTCCATCATCAAGAACGACGACACGGCAAGCAACACAAACTGCACCCACAACTGCTCGGTGAACAATCCTCCAAGAGCACACACGGCAAAGGCATAGACTCCTGTCACGGGCAAGGCTATGCGACTCTCGGCTACACGGTTTTGAAATCTCTTTACTATCATTTATGGATTGATTAAATCGAAATATTTAACTTTCGCAAGTAGCCAATAGACTTTATGTTGAATACTTAGCAGCAAAGCATTTGGCTTGAAATTCTCCAACTTCTTATATCTCGTGAAATTCTACACTTGCGAAAATATAAGGATGATATAGGACTTAAAAAAACTAAGAACTAAAAATCATGACTTGCCTTATTGCGCCTTTCAGCTGCAAAACCATAATTCTTAGTCCTTAGTTCTATTCTGCTCACCCTAAGCCAGCATCACTCCGAACATCGGATGAGCCTGTTTTTTTTCTTACAAGTCCTGACCAATGTCGCGACGGAAGTACTTGCCCTCGAACTCAATCTTGCGGGCTTCCTCAAACGACTTAGCAAGAGCCTCAGCCTTGTCCTTGCCATAAGAGCTGACAGCAATCACACGACCGCCATTGGTCACTACGTTGCCATCCTTCATGGCTGTGCCTGAGTGGAACACAACAGAACCTTCCACCTTGTCGAGACCATCAATTACGAAGCCTTTCTTGTAGGCCTCGGGATAGCCACCGCTCACGAGCATCACGCAAACAGCTGCGCGTGGGTCGAACTCAATCGCACGCTTGTCGAGGTCGCCAGCGGCTACTCCCTCAAAGAGGTCCATGATGTCGCTCTTAAGGCGAAGCATCACGCTCTCGGTCTCGGGGTCGCCCATACGGCAGTTGTACTCGATAACCATTGGCTCGCCCTCGACATTGATGAGTCCGAAGAAGATAAAGCCCTTGTAGTCGATGCCTTCCTCGGCGAGTCCGTCTACTGTAGGACGGATGATGCGGTCGTCAACCTTCTTCATCCAAGCCTCATCGGCAAAAGGAACTGGAGTAACGCTACCCATACCGCCTGTGTTCAAACCGGTATCGTGCTCGCCAATGCGCTTATAGTCCTTAGCCTCGGGCAGAATCTTGTAGTTCTTGCCGTCGGTCAACACAAATACTGAGCACTCTATGCCGCTGAGGAACTCCTCGATAACGACACGTGCCGAAGCATTACCAAACATTCCACCAAGCATATCCTTGAGTTCCTTCTTTGCCTCCTCAAGAGTGGGGACGATAAGCACGCCCTTGCCTGCGCACAAACCGTCGGCCTTGAGCACGTAAGGAGCCTTGAGAGTCTCAAGGAACTTGAGTCCCTCATCGAGTGTCGTGCCGTCGAATGTCTCATACTTGGCTGTGGGGATGTTGTGGCGCATCATGAAACGCTTGGCAAAATCCTTGCTGCCTTCAAGCACGGCACCAGCCTTTGACGGACCAATAACCGGAATATTCTTGGTGCGCTCGTCGTTGCGGAAGTCGTCATAAACTCCCTTCACCAATGGGTCTTCAGGACCAACAACCACCATGTCGACGCCATTCTCAACGCAGAACTGCTTCAAAGCCTCGAAGTCATCGGCCTTGATAGCCACATTCTCGCCTACCTCTGCCGTTCCGGCGTTACCGGGAGCAATGAAAAGTTTTTCACACTTGTCGCTCTGAGCGATCTTCCATGCCAAGGCGTGCTCTCTGCCGCCGCTTCCCAACAAAAGAACTTTCATCTCTTAAATTGTTTTTATGTTAAACAGTAGCCCCACCCACTTACCCCTTCCTCCGCAGGGAGGGGATAAGTGGAATGTGTTGCCGCTTGAGTTTTTTGATATTAATTATGTTTGGCCTTACTTCAAATAGTCAAAGAAATACTGACTTATGCGCTCATGCAAATGAGTGCTCTGGTGTCCACGCATATTGTGCGGCTCGCCCGGATAGACGAAGAAGTCTGGCTGTGTGCCAGCTGCAATACAAGCCTTGATGAATGTGAGGCAATGCTGCGGCACTACAGTAGCGTCGTTGTCGCCTGTGATAATCTGCAACTTGCCCTTGAGGTCCTTGGCCTTGTAGAGCAACGATGTCTTCTTGTAGCCCTCGGGGTTGGTCTGAGGAGTGTCCATATAGCGTTCGCCATACATCACCTCGTACCAATGCCAGTCGATAACCGGACCGCCTGCTACGCCAACCTTGAATACGTCGGGATAGTTGGTCATGAGCGAGATGGTCATGAATCCGCCGAAGCTCCAGCCGTGCACACCAATGCGGTCTGCATCAACGTAGGGAAGGCTCTTCAGGTATTCCACACCCTTCATCTGGTCCTTCATCTCCTCCTGGCCGAGCTGACGGAATGTAGCCTGCTCAAACGCCTTGCCACGGTTCTCCGAACCACGGTTGTCGAGAATGAAGAGCAGATAGCCGTTCTGCGCCATATAGGTCTCCCATGAGCGTGAGGAGTAGTGCCAGCGTGCGTCAACGTTATGGGCATGAGGACCACCGTATACATATACTATAGTAGGATACTTCTTCTTGGGGTCGAAGTTTGTAGGCTTCACCATGCGCCAGTATAGGTCGGTCTCGCCGTCGGCTGCCTTAACAGTTCCGCAAGAATACTCTGGCACATTATATCCCTTCCAAGGGTCCTCGGCACGGAAATAGCTGAACTTCTTGCCATTCTCCGTGTTCACAATAGCGATGTTGTTGGGCACATTAGGCGAAGAGTATTTGTCGAAGATGAACGCTCCGCTCTCGCTCAGCATACCATTGTGCCATCCGTCGCCAGTCTCGTCAACACGTGTGCGCTTGCCAGTCTTTACATCCACGGCAAAGAGGTTGCGCTGTATTGGACTAATCTCGTTGGAAGCGATGATGATGCTTTTGCGCTTGGTGTTGAAGCCGAGCACGTCAAGAACCACCCACTTGCCCTGAGTGAGCTGCTTTATTTCGAGCGACTCTGTGTTGTGAGCCATGCGGCTGCCGTGCTTGCCGAGAGTGCAGAGGTAGAGGTGGTTGTAGCCATCCTTCTGGCTCTGCATAATGAACTGGCTATTGTCCCAAGGCAAGAACACGATAGGATGCTGCGGCTCAACATATTTCTCGTCGGTCTCGCGATAGAGCTCGCCTGTCTTCTCGCCTGTTTTGGCGTCGTAGCTCACGAGGCGGCAGTCGTTCTGGTCGCGGTTAAGCTCGAACATATAGATGGTCTTGTCGTCCGGACTCCATGAGATATTTGTGAAATAGCGGTCCTTCGGGTCGCCTGCCTTCAAATAAACTGTCTTGCCCGTAGCCGAGTCGAACACGCCTACAGTAACCTCGTGCGAGGTCTCGCCAGTCATAGGATATTTGTCGGGAGCTGCTATTGCGCTGCAAGTCTGAGTTTCAGGATGATTGAAATAGTCTATCTCAGGAATCTTCACCTGCGGATAGTCCACCACCATCGACTGGTCCATGCGGTAGAAAGCGAGTTTTGTGCCGTCGTTGCTGAAGAATGTGCCTTTGTGGATGCCAAACTCATCACGGTGAACACTCTGTCCGTAGACAATCTCGCGTGAGCCATCCTTAGAGAGCTGCCACTCCTTCATGCCAAGACGCAAGAAGAGGTTCTTGCCACGGAGAATGGCCATAGCCCCACTCTTGTTGTTGCTCTCAAGCAGGTTGTCGCCATCGGCTATCTCTGTCTCGCTCACGAGGCTGTGCTTCTTGAAGTCAACGGTATAGATGTTAGCTCCGTCGCGCAAAACCACCACCGACTTGTCGGCATATGGGAACTGAGCGCCACCAAGCGAGTTCACCTTTATTGAACGTGTAGGAGCAATCCACTGGTTCACCTCGCTCTTGTCGAAGAGCTTTGTCTCCTTACCGTTGGTTTTGTTCACGAGATAGCAGGCATCGCCTTCAAGACGCACCAACTGGTCGCCCCACCATGTGCAGTAGCGCGACTGCGGAATCATGTTGTAGTAATTGTGTCCACCGAAGTTCAAGTCTTCAAGGGTGAACTCCTTCAGCTGCTGCGCACCCACAGTGAGCGACGCCAGCAAGCCAAAGAGCAGAGTTGATAGATACTTAATCTTCATCGTCAAATTTATTATTACTGAAACCTTTGCCACCCTTACGGTCGCCTTTAAATCCCTTGCCAAAGCCCTTGTCGTCGCGTCCGCGTGAGAACGACTTATCGTCGCGCTTGCCTCCGAACGACTTGCCTCCGCGCTTGCCAAACGATTTGTCGTCGTCGCGGTCGAAACGCTTGCCGCCAAACGACTTGCCGCCACGCTTTCCGCCTTCGTTGTCGTCGCGGTCCTTGCGGCGTTCCATCGAGCGGAACTTGAACGAGCGGATGTCTGCCTCTGCATTCTCAGCGTCCTCGTCGAGACGCTTCTTGAACTCGCGGTTCTTCTTGAAGCGATGCTTCTCGGCCATCTGGCGCTTCTCCTCTTCGGTCTTCACAACTCCACCCTCCTGACGGAATTCCTTCATTGTGCCGTCGAAGATACTATACTTGCGGAACTCACACTCCAACGAGCCGTTGAACACCGGAATCTTGATAGACGGCTTCAAGCCGATAGCCTCGAAGCACTCCTGACGATAGCTCAGCACCCAAGCCTCGTTGCCCATGAAGGCATGCTTCAGGCGCTCGCCTATCATCTTGTAGGTGTTGAGCAGGTTGGGAGTAGAGATACGCTCGCCGTAAGGAGGATTCACCACGAGGATGCTCTTTTCAGCAGGCTTGGTGAAGTCCTTGAAGTCGGCACACTCAATAGTTATGTCATTTGTCAAGCCAGCGGCACGCACATTAAGGCGGGCTGTGTTCACGGCCTTCATGTCGATGTCGTAGCCATATATATGATGTGTGAACTCACGCTCCTGCGAGTCGTCGTTGTAGATAGAGTCGAACAGCTCAGCATCGAAGTCGGGCCACTTTTCGAAAGCGAACTCCTTGCGGAACACACCCGGGCTCATATTGTGGGCTATGAGGGCAGCCTCAATGGCGAGAGTGCCTGAACCACACATTGGGTCGATGAAGTCGGTCTCGCCCTGCCAGCCTGTCATGAGAATCATGCCTGCTGCAAGCACCTCGTTGAGCGGAGCCTCCACCGACTCCTGACGGTAGCCACGGCGGTGGAGCGACTCGCCACTTGAGTCTAGCGACAATGTGGCAGCTGTCTCTGCAATATGAATATTCAGACGGATATCAGGGTTGCTCACCGAGATGTTAGGACGAGTGCCTGTCTTCTCGCGGAACTGGTCGACAATAGCGTCCTTCACCTTGTAAGTAACAAATCGCGAGTTGCGGAATTCCTCCGAGTAGACCACCGAGTCTACCGAGAAAGTCTTGCCCTTCTCGATGTACTGGCTCCAGTCGATTTTCTTGATTTCCTCATACACATCATCGGCTGATGCAGCCTTGAAACTAGCGATAGGCTTAAGGATGCGAATGGCTGTGTGAAGCTGGAAATTAGCACGATACATCATTTCCTTGTCGCCAGTGAACGACACCATTCTTCGTCCTATCTGCACATTGTTGGCACCCATCTGGGTGAGTTCCTTTGCCAAGACGGGCTCCAGGCCCATGAATGTCTTGGCTATCAGTTCAAATTCATTCATCTTTTTGATAAGCAATTATATATTTTTTCTTTGTTTATTCAAGTTTTTTATTCGAAATGAGTCCTGCCTGTATCTGTTGGCACAAAAGATGATAGAGACGCTCCACGTCTACACCAATATGATAATGAAGGGTTTGCAAATTTACCGACGAGTTGCCGTAATATCCAGGAAAAAGGATAGCTCTTGACAACGCCACAATCTCTTCGAGGACAGTCCCCGAAGGCAATGGATTGCCGTCACGATGCGGATGAAACAAGCCCTTAAACGATTGGGGCTCAGACAACTTGTCCACCGTTGAGGTGAGCGTTTGTGTCAAAGAATTTTCACTCATCTGTTTCCTTTGTATATTCAAAAAGAGGTGTGCCGGCTTTGCAAACGCACGGCACATTATAATATTAAAACGTTTTAGACCACAAAATTACAAATAAATATCTACAAACAAACAGAAATCAGCAATTTATTGCGATTTTGGCGAAATAAAATTCTCTTGTCGCCCTGCAACTAAAATTTTGCTATGGCTTTTATTTCTATCTTCAACGCCCCCGCATTTTCCACTCTTGCCGAAATGCCACACGCTCGTTTCCCCGTATATTCTCCCATGTCGCGCATTATCTGACAGCAGATAAGGAAGTCGACATCAGGTGTTTGTGGCGAGAAGAGCACAGAAGGCGAACTGGCCACAGCTGCCACCAACTGAGGATTGTTCACAACAACATTTATCATAACGTATCCATCTGCCAACGGTATGCGCTCCACAGCCAATGGTTTGCCTTGGTTTTTCTTTTTCAGCAAGCCAAACAGATAGTGCATAGTGAAGCTGGGCGAAGATAGTGCGCCTGCCCCCTGCAATATGTTGTAGGCCTGCGATATAAGCGTGGTGTAGAGCATTTGATAATAGCGTGTTATCTCGCCAAGCGAACGCACATTTTCCTCGTTGTCGCCATCTGCCACAAGCTGTTTCAAGCGCGAGGGGTAGTACATCGTCTCGTGCTTGAGCGACGAGAGGCAGTTGTCGAGCACATTGTTCGACACATACAGTCGGTCTATGCTCATCTGCACCCTGCGGCACTCCTCACACGCAAGCTCCTTGTTTCGCAACAGTTGGGCCGTCTTCTCAACGTCCTCAGCTACGGCGTTGTTGATGTCTGCCATAAGTTGACCCAACTCAACCGAGAACGAAGACTTACCCACAATTTTGCTTTCAGGCGTAGCTTTGTTCCACACGCGTCTTATGGCTTCAAGCTTGTCTCCCGACTCCATGTCGTCGGCCATGAGAATGCCGTTCACCTCGTTTATCCTATCCACATACAAGTGATAGTTCATCCTGCGGCGATAGTAAAGCAGATAATAAGCCGGGAACACAGCCAAGAGCAATGCCACAAGTATTATTACAGCGATGTTGCGGTTGCTCTCTGCACCCTGCATATTGCGCACATACGACGAGAGCGTATTATCGGCACTACACATACGGAAGAGCTGCGTATAGACGGCATTGTTGTAGGAATACAAATCCCAACGATGTAGGGCAAGGGCAGCCACGGCAGTCTCGTTGCGCACGTCGAGGATGATATTGAAATCTATGCCCAAACTGTCACGAAACCAAGTTAGCTCTGCTGCCTTAGCCGGATAGTCGCCACTGATAGTGAGCAGGCGTGGGCTATTTTTCCCCGTCTTTTTTAGCGACACACATGCCGCATTGAGACATTGCAGACAGCTGTCGGCAAACGCCACCGTCTTACGGTAAGAGCCGTTGACATTAGAGTAATAGGCACTATCAGCATAGGCATTGGCACGGGTCATCAACTCCTTGAAACCAAAGGCAGAGGAAGACGAAGCCACGGCAGAAACCTTTGCAGCAGAAGCTCTGACAGAAGCCACTGCCCCACTATTTCCCCCTACAGCAAGAAGCAAGGCCAAAAGCGCTCGCACCACTCCCTTAGGCAAGCGGAAGAAGAAGCGGCTGCCACGTCCCTCCTCGCTCTCCGCGCCTATGCTGCACACATTGAATATGGCACTCAGCTTGCGGTATTTCTCTATTATTCCCTTGCAGTTGACGAGTCCGAATCCATGTCCTCCCTCCACTGTAGTGTTGTTGCCATCCACCACCTGTCGTTTGAACACATTGCGTGTCTGCTCCTCAGTCATGCCGCATCCTGTGTCCTCCACATAAATCTCCACACAGTCATCTTTCACTTCAGCCCCCACAGCCACTGTTCCCTTCTTTGGCGTGTAGCGTCGGGCGTTGCTCAGCATGGTGTTGAGCATGAAGAGTGTCAGGATGCGGTCGGCCTTCACCACCGCGTCCGTGTCCTCCACCTGCAGTTTTATGCCCGCAATGCGGAAGCTCTCCTGATTCTGCCTTACCGAGGCAAAGAGGTCGGCAAGAGCGAAACTTGCTATATGCAGCTGAAAGTCGCCCTGCCGCAGTTGTATCCAATGCGTGAGCTGACGGTTGCAACCGTCAATGGAGTCGGCAAGTTGCGAGATATATGCAAATCGTGAGTCGCGCACGTCCTGTTCGTCGGTCTTTGCCTCAAGGCATTTCACCTCATGCAACATTCGTCCCACAAGCGGCGTGACGGTAGAAGCAAGCCACACCTTGGCTCTCTGCTCAACATTCCGTTCGCGCATACGCTCAAGCTTACGCTTGCGCACAGAATTTTCCTCCTCACTCTCCTCTATCTCGTCCTCAATGTCGACATAGGCCGAATCGCGCTTCTTCTTCCATTCGTTAAAAGGCTCACGCAACTCATCCATCGAAGGCATACCGCTGCGCTTGTTGCGCCAATAGCCAAAGTAGACGAGCATTGCCACCACTACAATGATAAGCAAAATTACAGCCACTATCATCAAGTCGAGCTGCTGCAGCGAGTCGTTGAGCTGTTCGGCACGCGCCTCAAGAAAGCGGTCCTGTCGGGTGCGTTCCTGCATGTCGAGATAGATGTTGCGGTTGTAGTCGCTCTGTGGTTTGTTGTCCATAGCCGAATAAACTATGCTCATCTGCTCGCGCACGGAAGCCACAAGGTCGGGGGCTGCGTTCACAGCAGTATCCTTGCTAAGGGCGTTCTCCAGGCAAACGAGTGCCGACTGGTAGTCGTCTATCGAACTGTAGGCTTCTGACAGCGTTCGCCAAGCTCCTGCCGTCTGATAAACGTCGCCATACTGCTCAAACAAGGCAAGAGCCCTCTGCGCAAGATTGCCACCAAGCAAGCTGTCGGGCATCTGATCGACATTCAGGAAGTCGAACTCCTGGAAATTATCGCTCATCAGCCTGCGGCGGTCGGCCAGCACTTGCAGATGCTCGCTTATGGCCTGCAACGAGTTAGCCTCCCAAAACACGTAGTGGTATTGTCGCGAGAGCAGATAGCAACGCATTAGATACTCAAACTCCCTTTGCATCAGCTCGGCGTGCGACGAGGCCGTGAGCATTCCACCCGAACCTACATTATAATAATAGGCAAGCAACTGGGCCGTGTCCTTTACGATTGGTCCCTCGGGGTCGATTTGCATCAACGCCTTTGCCGACTTTGCCCTCTGTCCCACATAATATAAATAGGTGGATAACACCACCGAATATTCCGAACGTGCATACACCGCCCTGCGCATCTGTCGCAGCGAGAATAGGTTCTCGTCCTCGCTGATGCGGTCCATGCAGGTATTGGCCTTCTCGCGGTAGTGGTAGAAGTTCTTGCTGTCGGAACGTCGTTGGCATAGTCTCATGCGCTGCACATTGCCCACAAGCAGCTCTATCTGGTTGTCGGTGGCAGCTGCCACCTCGTTGAGCAGCGAGTCGGCTATGGCATATTGCATCTTGGCTATGTTCACGAAGGCAAGATTGTTAAGGGCCTCAGCTCTGCCGTCGGCATAGTTCTCGGCTTCGGCCTCGACAAGTGCCTTCACAGCATAGATGTTTGTGGAGTCGATATTACGGTAATGATAACTGTAGGCGGCATCGTTGAGCCGATTGACAAGTGCATGGTCGGTCTTCTGCCCGCAACCTAAAGCTGTGAGCAGAACAAGAGCCGAAAGATATATACGCAGCAACATGTGGCGCGTGGGATTATTGCGCATGGGATTAATGATTGTCATACTGTTTGTTATATATCACAAAGTTAAGCATAAAAAACGCAACCGCCACACTATTCCTAAAACAAAATGCACGAATGACACAAAAAAAATGCTGTGCTTTCGCACAATTTAAAAAATTTTGTTAACTTTGTAGGCAGTTTTCATACAAACTTGCAATACAACCAAATATACAAAGAATCTTGTTATTTTTTTAATAGATGGAGAAAATCAGAATCAAAGACATCGCAGAGAGAGCAGGCGTGTCGGTAGGAACCGTCGACCGCGTGCTGCACAATCGCCCCAACGTCTCAAAGCCCGCACGCGAGAAAGTGGAGGCTGCCCTTAAGGACATGAACTATCAGCCCAACGTTTATGCAAGCGCATTGGCCTACAACAAGTCCTATGTGTTTTACATGCTCCTGCCCCAGCATGAGTCGGAGGCTTATTGGGAGGAAGTGGAGCAAGGCGTGAGAAAGGCCGTGGAAACACGACGCGACTTCCACATCGACGTGAAGCTTGTCTACTACGAGCGTTTCAACAACGAGTCGTTCACCAAGGGCTACACCGAATGCCTCGAAGCCAACCCTAACGGAATCATCATCGTGCCTGCCGACATTGAGGAGACAAAGGAGTTTACCGACCTCATGCACGAGCGTCAGATTCCTTTCGTCATGCTCGACTCATATATGCCCGACCTCAAGCCTCTCTCTTTCTTCGGACAAGATTCTTTCTGCAGCGGATATTTTGCCGCCAGAATGCTGATGCTCATCGCCTCCAACGAAAAGGAAATCATGCTCTTCAAGCAGATTAAGGACGGACGGGTGACGAGCAAGCAGCAGATGAACCGTGAAGTGGGTTTCCGCCACTACATGCACGACCATTTCCCAAATATCAAGATTACTGAGTTCTGCCTGCCCTTCAAGAGCACCCGCAGCGAATACGACAGCATGATACGCGAGTTCTTCGCAACTCATCCCGACGTTCACCATTGCATAACCCTTAACTCCAAGGCTCACATCGTGGGCGAATATCTCCTGCGCAACAACATGCGCGAGGTACAGATTATGGGCTACGACATGGTGGCTAAGAACGCCGAGTGTCTGCGTCAGGGCAGCGTGTCCTTCCTCATTGCCCAGCACGGCTACCAGCAGGGCTACTGCTGTGTTGACGCTCTGTTCAAGGCTATTGTGCTGCGCAAAAAGGTGCAGCCGGTCAACTATATGCCCATCGAACTTCTCACCAAGGAGAACGTCGATTTCTATCGCCGCACTCAGCTTTAAAGCACAGGAAGTTTTTAAATAAAAAAATAATTCAAGTTTCGTAAATGACAGAAGTTAAGGAGTTAAAGAGTTGAGGAGTTCTTGCAATGATTTCCTCATCCCCTTTAACTCCTTAACTTCTGTGAGTTTTCGAAAGTTCACACAAAAATATGACAAACAACAAGAAAGGACTCACGGCTCTCAGTCCACTCCTCTTCTTCCTCGCCATCTATCTCGCCACATCCATCATCTCGGGCGACTTCTACTCCATCCCCATCAGCGTGGCTTTCATGCTGTCGAGCATCTATGCCGTGGGCATCCACTCCATCGAGCGCGGACTCAAGAAAAGCGTCAATCTGTTCAGCCGCGGGGCAAGTGCACCCAACATCATGCTCATGCTTTGGATATTCATTCTTGCAGGAGCGTTTGCCAACGCTGCCAAGACTATTGGCGCGGTCGATGCCACTGTAAATCTCATGCTGTCGGTTCTTCCCGACAATCTTGTATTGCCCGGACTCTTTCTTGCCACCTGCTTCATAAGCCTCTCCATCGGCACAAGCGTTGGCACCATCGTGGCTTTGGTTCCTATCGCCGCAGGCCTGGCTCAGTCCACCGATACGAGCGTTGCTCTCATGACTGCCGTCGTGGTGGGCGGAGCGTTCTTCGGCGACAACCTCTCGTTCATCTCCGACACAACCATTGCCGCCACCAGCACTCAGGGTTGCAGCATGAAGGATAAGTTTAAGGTGAACTTCTTCATCACTCTGCCTGCTGCCGTCATCGTGCTCACCATCTACACCTTCCTGGGTGCCGATCTCCATCCCGCCACAAGCACCCACGGCACCAACATCATCAAGGTTATTCCCTACCTTGCCGTGCTCGCCACAGCCATAGCCGGAATGAACGTCATGGGAGTGCTCGTGATAGGTATTGCACTCACCGGACTCATTGGCATCCTCTGTGGCGACGTCAACCTCTTCGGATGGTTCCACGCCATGGGCGATGGCATCATGTCGATGGGCGAGCTTATCATCGTCACCATGCTTGCCGGCGGCATGTTTGAGATTGTAAGGGCAAAGGGTGGCATAGAGTTCATCATCGAGAAGATTTCTGCACGCATCCACGGCAAACGCGGAGCGGAGGCTGTTATCGGCTTTCTTGTGGCTGCCATCGACATCTGCACAGCCAACAACACCGTTGCCATCATCTCTGTGGGCAACATAGCCCGAAGAATCAGCGAGCAGTATGGCATCGACAAGCGCAAGGCGGCAAGTATGCTCGACACGTGCTCTTGCTGTATGCAGGGCATCATACCCTACGGCGCACAGATGCTCATGGCATCTGGTCTTGCCAAAGTCAATCCCATCGACATAATGCCTTATCTCTACTATCCCTTTGCACTCATACTGTGCGTGGCTGGAGCTGTGGCGTTCCGCCTGCCGAGGAGATATTCATAACCGTAAACGAACTAAATTATGGACATAATCAAACGTGATTTTCTGAGACTGTTGCGCTCTGGTGCCTTCGGCGAAGAGGACGACGCCATTGAGCCTATGTCCAGATTCAAGTGGGACATTCTGTTCCATGTCGCACAAATACACAATGTGCTTGGCGTACTTTTCAAGGGCATTGCCGACGATAAGAACAAGGGGGGCATACCGCAGGATGTCATCGACAAATACACGTCACTCTTTGCCAACGAGGCTCTTTTGGCGGCTTCCACACCCTCGCGCTCGCTCCTGCTTCTGCCAGACGCAGGACTCTCGCGCATGTGCAACCCGCTACTCAACTCCCGACTGCAGTCGATACGCGAGAAAGAGCCACTGGCTGAGGATGCCTCTATCGAAACTCTCAACATGCTCGACATACTGGTACAGGCCACCGAGGGAACTATGACTTATGGCCTGTCGTTTGCCAACATCCTGCGCATCGGACTATTCCTGCGCAACGAGGGCGACAAGGTCGACTTCATTAAACTCGACCATTGGCTCCGCCGGCTCAACATCTCGCGCATGGCTCAACTCGAAGGCAGCATCCTTATCGAGGTGTTTGGCTTCGACTCTGACGAGCTGCCTTTTGTCAACAATATCGAGCCGAGTGCGCGCAAAATAGCCATGCAGGCACTCACCAAACCTATACGCATCGACATTGAGGAATGGAAGATACAGCAGAAGTCAACCATCTTCCTTGCCAACAACAACAAGGCGATGATGAAGACTGTGCGCAACAGCCTCAAATACTTCTTCTTCTCGCCCATAGAGGCGTCGTCAAATTTCCTGCACAGATTCGCAAGCAGTCTGTCGAATTTGGAAGAATAATAAGAATTTTGAATTTTGAGTTTTGAATTTTAAATTGTGCGCTTTGCGCATTAGGAATTATTCAATTATGAGTTGAGAATTATTAAATCATAATTGTGAATAATTCAAAATCGCCAACGGCGACAAATTTAAAACTCAAAATCCAAATTTTGTAAATGATAAACCCTTCGCTCGTTAAGTAACTAATCAATATTAAGCGACATGTTTAGAGAAGTTTATACGCAACCCCTTTCCGATATCCGCCAAAGCTC